>JBEKIN010000029.1:0-26654 GCA_050011735.1 Acidobacteriaceae bacterium
GTAAAGAGAATCGGAACCGCAGCACCAGTCTCCGCGCTGAAGGCATCGCGCACCGCGCGCAGCCGCTCGGCAAACGCATCGGCAAGCAGCGGATGGTCTGCCCAGTCGTCGAGGAAGCGCAGCGCCAGCGCGCCCTCGGCTGCTGCGAAAACCGCCCGGCGATACAGCCCCACACTGGTCCGCGAATTTTGCGGCGCAAGACAGATCACCACCGCGCGGCTGATCCCGTCGTCGCGCATCGTCCGCACCACATCCGCGATGTACGGTTTCCAGTTGCGCATGCCCACGTAGACAGGCAACCCGAGCTCCTCCGCTAGCAGACGGCCCTGATCGAGCGTGAGCCGCGTGAGCGGGCTACCACCGATGAGGGTGAAGCGATGGCGCACTTCTTCGACGGCGGCCTCAGGAAGCTGCCGACCCCCGGTGACGCGCAGCAGATATTCGGGGATCTCGTCGACAGAATCCGCCGTGCCATGCGCGAGCAGCAGAACCGCATCAGCCACGGCGAGCCTCTCTGTGCGCAGGCGCGAGTGGAATATACTCACGCACAAATTTCACGACCGTCTGGACATTTTCGACCGGCGTTCCGGGAACGATGCCATGCCCGAGGTTAAAGATGTGACCTGGCCTGCCGCCGGCCTGCGCGAGAATCTGATGCACGCGCGTTCGGATCAGCTCCGGCTTCGCAAAGAGCGTGATGGGATCCAGATTGCCCTGCACCGCGCAGGCGTAGTCCAGGCTGCGCCATGCCTGATCGAGGGGCGTACGCCAGTCGAGGCCGAGAACGTCAGCCCCGGTTTCGCGCATCGCGAAAAGCAGGCTCGCCGTATCGACGCCAAAGTAGATCACCGGCACACCCAGCGCCTGCACTTCGCGCACCAGCGTCCGCGTGGCAGGCAGAACGAAGTCGCGGTAGTCCTCAACGCTGAGCGCGCCCGCCCAGCTGTCGAAAATCTGCATGACGTCCGCGCCCGCGGCCACCTGCTGCGCCGCAAATTCGCGCAGCACGATGCTAAGCTTGTCCAGCAGCATGCGCCACGCGTCCGGCTCCCGGTACATCAGCTTTTTCGTTTCGATGTAATTGCGCGAGCCGCCTCCCTCGATCATGTAGCTCGCCAGCGTGAAGGGCGCTCCGCAGAACCCGATCATCCCCAGCCGCCCTTTGAAATGCGCGACCACCCGCTGAATCGCCTCGCCCACATAGGCCAGCTCGCTGGCGCGCGTGGTCTGCAGCGCGCCGACGGCCGCTGCATCGCGCAGCGGCCGATGAATCACAGGTCCTTCGCCCGCCTGAAACTCGAAATCGAGCCCCATCGATTCGAGCGGCAGCAGCAAATCCGCAAAAATGATCGCCGCATCCACGTCGAGCTTCTCGGCGGCCGTGATCGTGACTTCTGCAGCCAGCTCCGGGCGCTTGCAGATTTCAATCAGCGAGTGATGCCGCCGGACCTCCATGTATTCCGGCATGTACCGGCCTGCCTGGCGCAGAAACCACACTGGCGTGCGGTCGACCGGCTGCCGCAAACACGCGCGCACAAACCTGTGCGAAGAGAGATCGGGGACGTTTTCGGACATGGAGGGTACGAGGAAAAGGTAGCAGGAAGAGGCCCCGCGCGGAAACCACCCCGGAAGCCCGCGTGTGCGACCCCACAGAAGTCCCAGCTGATTCCTGATCGACTACTCCCTGCCACTTTTCTTCGACGAAGACTTTCTTGCGGGAACTTTCGCTCCCGCCTTTCGCGCCTCGGAGAGCCCAATGGCGATGGCCTGTTTGCGGCTCGTGACCTTGTTTCCACTTCGGCCGCTCTTCAGCGTCCCGCGCTTCTCCTCATGCATCGCGCGTTCCACCTTCTTGCCCGCCATCGGACTGTACTTGCGTGAAGACTTTTTCTTCGTTGGCATTCAACCGTCTCCCTTCTGCTGTATGGGAAGCAACGGAGAGAAGCGAGGTTGGGCGGAAAGGCCGGAGGAGCGCCGACAATCAAAATCAGCTAACAGCCACTTCGGCCGGCAGAATGTCCTCTACGTCCACCCACTGCGTCGGATACTCGCCGGTGTAACAGGCAACGCAGAAGCGATTGCCTTCGCCGCCATCGCACGCATTTCGTAACCCATCCAGTGACAAATAGGCGAGTGAGTCAGCCTCGATGTATTGGCGAATCTCTTCGATGGAGTTGTTCGCCGCGATCAGCTCGGATTTGCGCGGCGTATCGACGCCGTAATAGCAGGGCGAAATCGTCGGCGGACAGCTGATGCGCAGATGCACCTCCGTGGCGCCTGCCTGGCGCACCATGCGCACAATCTTCCGGCTCGTCGTGCCCCGGATGATCGAATCGTCGATCAGGATAATCCGCCGCCCTTCGAGCAGATTGCGCACCGGGTTGAGTTTGAGCTTCACCCCAAAGTCGCGCACACGCTGTTCCGGCTCAATAAACGTGCGCCCAACATAATGATTGCGGATCAACCCAAAGCGAAACGGGATGCCGCTCTCCGCGGCGTAGCCGATGGCCGCTGTCACGCCGGAATCGGGCACCGGTAGACATGCTCGAAGATGCAACTAGTCTGGTTCGGGGGCGCGTACTGGCGCGAGGTGACGCCATCGCCGGTGACCATGATCAGCTCGCCGGGCAGCACGTCGCGCTCGTATTTGGCGCGCAGCAGATCGAAGGCGCACGTCTCCGACGCAAAAACCACGGTGTCCGGCCCGTCAGGGTTGTGAATCCGGCCCATCGACAGCGGACGAAACCCATGCGGATCGCGCGCGGCAAAGATGCGGTCGCGCGTCATCATCACGATCGAGAACGCGCCCTCAACCTGCCGCAGCGAGTCAGCGATGGCGTCGACCAGCGTGGTGGCCTCGGAGTGCGCGATGAGCTGAACGATGATCTCGGAATCGCTCGTCGTCTGGAAAAACGCGCCCTGCCGCTCGAGCTGCACGCGCAGATTTCCAAGATTCACCAGATTCCCGTTGTGTGCGATGGCGATGAGGCCCTTGGTCGACTCGACGCGAATCGGCTGCGCGTTGAGCAGCGCCGAATCCCCCGTCGTCGAATAGCGCGTGTGCCCGATGGCCATCGCGCCCTTGAGCCGCGCGATCACGTCGTCGGTAAAGATTTCCGAGACCAGGCCCATGCCCTTAATGTTCGACAGGTGCGTCCCGTCGGCAGCAGCGATGCCGGCGGACTCCTGTCCACGATGTTGCAGCGCGTAGAGCCCGAGGTAGACCTGTCGCGCCGCATCCGGATGTCCGTGAATCGCCACCACGCCACATTCTTCGCGCAACTTGGGGTCTTCGGGATCGCTGATCCCCGCGACCGCCGAAGCCGCTATGGCCGCGCTCCTCAAATTCGCTTTTGTATCAGGGCACGACTTCAGTCGTGCCGAATCGCCGCTATATGAAGAACGGGCTTTAGCCCCTGCGCGTGGGAAGCCCTCGATCACCAGCCGCCTCACGCCGTCACCTCTTCGGCAAGCTGGGATTCAAGCGCGCTGGACCACACCGGCCTCAGCTCCGCTACGGATGCGGAGACAATATTGACGCCATCGACGCTCACCTGCAGCAAATCGCCTCGCACTTCTCCAATCTGGAGGACATACAGACCCCAGCGATCGCCAATTGCTTTCAGCTTTCCAATTCGATCCAGCCCGCAGGTCACAATGGCTGCGCTCGAAGGTTCGCAGAAGAGCATTTCCCACGGCGATGCCGCGACTGGCGGATTCGGCACTTCGCCGATGCAAACCGCCGCTCCCAGCCCGCTGCCGATGCAGGCTTCTGCGAGAGATCCGAGCAGGCCACCATCGGAGACGTCGCGCGCCGAGGAGAGAACGCCGGCGCCGGCAAACTCCGCCAGGGCTCCGTGCAAGCGCGCCTCGGCCTCGAGGTTCAGCTGTGGTGGCAAGCCCCAAAAGCTTCCCAGGCAGGTCCTTGCGAACTCCGAACTCCCGAACTGCTGCGGGTTATGGACTACTCTCGGTCCGGCGTCCCCCTCGACAATCTCCGTGCCCCTGCCAGAGATAAAGAAGATTGCGTCGCCCTCCTGCTGGAAATCCGCCGGTACAGCCTTCGTCACATCCTCCAAAATCCCCACCACCCCCACCACCGGCGTGGGATAAATTCCCTCCCCGCGCGTTTCGTTGTACAGCGACACATTCCCGCCCGTAATCGGCGTCCCCAGCGCCGTGCACGCCTCAGCGATCCCATCAATGGCCGCCGAAAGCTGCGCCATGATCTCCGGCTTCTCGGGATTTCCGAAGTTCAGGCAATTCGTCGCTGCCACCGGGGTCGCACCCGTGCACGCGACTTTGCGCGCCGCTTCGGCAACCGCGTGCATCGCGCCCAGCTTCGGGTCGAGATAGCACCAGCGCCCGTTCCCGGCCAGCGCCATGGCCAGGCCGCGCTCGTGTCCTGGCGTCCCGCTGCCCTTGATCCGCATCACGCCCGCTTCGCCGCCCGGCCCCTGCACCGTATTCGTCTGCACCATCGAGTCGTACTGCTCAAACACCCAGCGCTTCGAGCAGATATTCGGCGAGGCCAGCAGCTTCTTCAAATCCGCCGTGTAATCCCGCGGCTTTTTCAGTTCCTCGATCACCACCGGCGGTGGATCGAGAGGCACTTTGATCTGCTCCGGCCGCGCCCACGTCCCCACCGGCCGGTGGTACAGGGGCGCGTCATCGGTGAGCGACTGGTTCGGAATATCCGCCACCAGCTCGCCGTGCTGGAAGATGCGCAGCCGCGGCTCGCGAATCACCTCGCCAACCATGACGCCTTCCAGCCCCCACTTCTCAAACACGCTGAGGACTTCCTGCTCGCGCCCACGCTCCGCGACCAGCAGCATCCGCTCCTGGCTCTCGCTCAGCATGATCTCGTACGCGCTCATGCCGGTTTCGCGCTGCGGCACGTGATCCAGCTCGACCTCGAGCCCAACCCCGCCGCGAGCCCCCATCTCGCACGTCGAACACGTCAGGCCCGCTGCGCCCATGTCCTGGATGCCAACCACAGCGCCCGTCCGCATCGCCTCGAGACACGCCTCCAGCAGCAGCTTCTCCATGAACGGATCGCCCACCTGCACGTTGGGCCGCTTCTGCTCTGACCCTTCCTTGAATTCTTCGCTCGCCATCGTCGCCCCGTGAATCCCGTCGCGCCCCGTCCGCGCGCCCACATAAATCACCGGGTTCCCAATCCCCGAAGCCTTCGCATAGAAAATCTCGTCGCGCCGCACCAGTCCCAGCGCAAACGCGTTCACCAGAGGATTGCCCGAGTAGCAAGCCTCAAACTTCGTCTCGCCCCCCAGATTCGGCACGCCGAAGCAGTTGCCGTAGCCCGCGATCCCATGCACCACGCCCTCAACGATCGAGTGGTTCCTGCGGACCAGCTCTTCCGGCGTCTGGCCATTCGCCTCCAGAGGCCCGAAGCGGAGCGAGTCCATCACCGCCAGCGGCCGCGCGCCCATGGTGAAAATATCGCGCAGAATCCCGCCCACGCCGGTCGCCGCTCCCTGATACGGCTCGATATACGAGGGATGATTGTGCGACTCGATCTTGAACGCGCACGCCCAGCCGTCGCCCACGTCGATGATGCCCGCGTTTTCGCCCGGCCCCTGCACCACGCGCTCGCTCTTCGTCGGCAGCCGCCGCAGGTGCACCTTCGAGGATTTGTAGGAGCAGTGCTCGCTCCACATCACGCTGTAGATGCCCAGTTCGGTGAGCGAGGGCGTCCGCCCCAGCGCGTCTTCGATGCGGCGATATTCATCCGGGGTGATGCCGTGCTGCGCCAGAAGCTCCGGCGTAACCGTGGCTGACGGGGGTGCCACTGCGGCTGAAGAATTCATGTCCGTTTCAAGGCTATTGTCGCACGGGTGCAAAAAGCGGCTGTGGGAGCCGCGGACAAACAGCGAATCGCCGTTTGGCGTTCGTGCCTCACGCGGAAACCGGAACGCCCGCCGCCTGATGGATCGCCAGCAGCGTCTCGAGCAGCGGCTTTAGTTCCTTCAGGTCAAGCGCATTAGCCCCGTCCGACTTCGCCTGCGCAGGATTGTCGTGCACTTCGAGGAAGATCCCGTCGATTCCGGCCGCAACCGCAGCGCGCGCCAGCAAAGGAATGAACTCCGGCTGCCCGCCCGATACGCCATTCGCCCCGGAAGGAATCTGCACCGAATGCGTCCCGTCAAAAACCACCGGCGCAAGGCCGCGCATAATCGCCAGCGACCGCATATCGACTACCAGGTTGTTGTATCCGAAAGTCGCCCCGCGCTCCGTCAGGAAAACCCGCGTGTTGCTCGTGCTCGCGATCTTCTCGACCGCGTGCTGCATATCCCACGGCGCGACAAACTGCCCCTTCTTCACGTTGATCGCGCGCCCCGTCCGCCCCGCCGCGATCAGCAGGTCCGTCTGGCGGCACAAAAACGCGGGGATCTGCAAAACATCCGCGCCTTCCGCCGCAATTTCGCAGTGCGCGGGCTCGTGGACGTCGGTTAGCACCGGCAGTCCGGTCGCCTCCGCCAGCCGCCGCAGGATCGCGGTGCCCTCGTCCAGACCCGGCCCGCGAAAACTCTTGACCGACGTCCGATTCGCCTTGTCGTACGACGCTTTGAAGATGACCGGCAGATTCAGGTCCGATGCGATGCGCTGGATCGCGTCAGCCATGGTGCGCACATGCGCCTCGCTTTCAATCACGCATGGCCCCGCGATGAGGAAGAGGCTGCCTCCACCGACGCGCACCGGGCCGATCTCGAACTCCTTGCTCACAAACACAGGTTACAGGTTTCGGGTTGCAGGTTACAGGTGCTGCGCCTGAGTCGCTGAGCGTTTCTGTAACCTGAAACCTGTCAACTGCAACCTGCTTCCTCAAAACCCAGCCCCAGCAGCAGCTTCGTCACCGTGCTGCAGGCGTTCTGCTGCGCCTTCGCCAGAATCCCAGCGGCAAGTGCGGACTGGCGCAGGTTCTCGACCGCCTGCTCCCGCACTTCGCCCTCGAGCGCGGGGTCGACGGGAACCAGAAGCCCAGTCGCACGCGAGTAGACATGCGTCTTCTGATCGTCGAGCGCAACCGTGAATATCTGCGCCGGCGGCAGATGAACGTAGACTCTGTGCCCGCTGACCCGGACATCGGTTGAAGTGAGCTGGCCCAGGTCGACGCCGGCGATAGCCTCGCCGTGCACCTCGAGCAGAATCCGGTCGCCGGTCAGGAACGCCGGCAGGATCCGCCCCTCGCGATCGCCCGACACCATCTTGTCCATGGTGAACGCCACCGATTCAAGCCGTGACAGCCGCCGCACCTGCATCACCACCGTCGGCTGCGTCGTATCGATGCGCAGCGTGCGCGCGCTAAGCACGCTGGCCACGCGATCCCAGATGCCGCGCTTCGCCTCGTGCAGAAAAAGGGTAAGAATCGCCGCTCCAAAGAGTACGCCGAGCAAAAGTGCGGCCAGAATGGCCGGCAACAGCCAGGGTCGGGTGCGCGCAGGCGAGGAAACCGGGGGCATGCAGACTAGATTATGCCGCGCCCCCCTCCGGATTAAAGTTTCCGTACAATCAGGGGACGCCCGCCACCGTCGAAACGCTGTCTTCGACGCCAAAATCTACCCGAGGTCACCGATGTTCCAGCTCATCTTCGCCGTGGTCTTCCTGTTCAGTGCATGGGGGGCGTGGCGACACAACCCGCTGTATTCCCGCCGCTCGGCCCTGCGCACCATCGCTGTCGTCCTCCTCGCCATCGCCGGCGCGATCGCTCTCATCATCGCGGCCGTCAACCTTACTCAGGGAAGGTCCGAAGCCGTCCAGTTCTCCGCCATGGGCGCGGTCATCGTCATCGACATCTTCGCCCTCATTCTGATCATCTATGCCGTCGCCGTACCCAAAGAATCGAAGCCCACATCTCTGCCCCACGCCACGAAGCTTGTCAGCACCAACCGTCACAAAGTTCTGAAGTGGGTCAAGGTCTTCGCGATTGTCATCCTTGTCTTCGCGATCCCCGGCCTGCTGATCCCAGGCGACGTGCGCTTCGCCCCGTTGATGATCGCCGGGTTCACCGCGTTTTTGGGCATCATCTTTCTGCCTATCCTCTACTGGGCCAACCGCAGCCTCGATCAATCGCTCACCGCGATCGAACTCGAGCCCTGGGCCCACTGGCAGTACTCGCCCGAGCAGTGGGCCGCCTGGAGCAACGTCCAGGCCGAGCGCCTCAGGGCCACGCCCCCCACCTTCGTCCTCCGGCGCGACGGGCACCGCCTCCTCTGGCCCATCGGCGGCATCGCCGTCGGCGTCTATGTCTTCTGCCCCGGCTCCTGGCTCTGGAAAACGCTGTATATCGCCATCGTTTGTGGAGCCATCGTCGCTGTGGTTCTCCTCAGCGGTCGCGGCGGTGCTTCCCAGGCCGATAAGCTGCGCGCCAAACTCCTGCGTGCCGATCCTGAAGTTTACTTCGGCCGCGACGGCATCTTCTGCGACGGCGTCTTCACGCCCTGGCTCAACGGCACCAACAACCTCATCTCAGCAGTCATCGACCAGCGCCAGCCGCGCAGCGCGATGTTCAACTTCGAGCGCTACGTCCCCAACCCCTACGGCCCGACCCAAACCATACCCATCCATCAGGCTGTGCTGATCCCCGACGGCAAACAGAGCGATCTGGCCCGGCTGCAAAGCGAGCTCACCGCCCGCTACCCCAAAGCGCGCATCGCTCTCGCCTGAAGCCGCCGTTTGCACCCTGCAGTAGCAACCTGCCGCAATGCGACAATTAGCTTTGCCCCACCACCACCTTCGGCAACTCCGCCGAGGCCGCAGCCCGCTTCGCCTTCACCCGATTCGCGTAGCTCGCCTTGATAAAGTTCATGAACAACGGGTGCGGCTCGAGCGGCTTTGACTTAAATTCCGGGTGGAACTGGCAGCCCAGGAAAAACGGATGCCCGGGAATCTCCACAATCTCCACGTACGTCCCGTCCGGCGTCGTCCCCGTTATGTTCAGCCCTGCTCCCGTCAGCAGTGCCTCGTATTCGCGATTGAATTCGTAACGGTGGCGGTGACGTTCGCTGATTTCCGTCTTCCCGTACGCTTTCGCCGCCCGCGATCCCGGCTCCAGAAGGCACGTCCACGCGCCCAGCCGCATCGTCCCGCCCATTTCTTCCACGCCGGTCAGCTCGCGCAGCTTGTAGATCACTCGATGCGGCGTGGCCGGATCGAACTCGCTCGAATTAGCCCCCGCCAAACCGCACACATTCCGCGCGTACTCGATGCACGCCGTCTGCATGCCGAGGCAAATCCCAAAATAAGGCACCCCCCGCTCGCGCGCGTAGCGAATCGCGTTCAGCATCCCCTCGATCCCGCGCTTGCCGAACCCGCCCGGCACCAGAATCCCGTCGAACCCGCGCAGTTGCTCCTCGTACCCCGCCTCTTCGAGGCCCTCCGCCTCGACCCAGGTCACGCTCAGCTTCAGATTGTGCGCGAGCGCGCCGTGCACCAGCGCCTCTTTCAGCGATTTGTAACTGTCCTCGTACTCGACGTACTTGCCGGCGATCGCGATCGAAACTTCATCGACGGGGTTGTAGCACCGCCGCACCAGGTCGGACCATTTGCTCAGGTCCGGCTCCTGCGTTTCGATGTGCAGATACTTCAGCGCCAGCCGATCCACACCTTCCTGCGCAAACGTCAGCGGCACCTCGTAGATCGACTCCACATCTTTCGCCGTGATCACGGCCTGATCCTCGAGGTTGCAGAACAGCGCAATCTTGCTCTTCACCTCGCGCGGCAGGAACCGATCCGTCCGGCACAGCAAAATATCCGGTTGAATCCCGATCGACAGCAGTTCCTTCACCGAGTGCTGCGTCGGCTTGGTCTTCAGCTCCTGCGCCGCGCCGATCCACGGCACCAGCGTGACGTGCACAAACACGGTGTTCTCGCGCCCCAACTCCTGCCGCACCTGGCGGATCGCCTCCAGAAACGGCAGCGACTCGATGTCGCCCACCGTCCCGCCAATCTCCACAATCGTGACGTCGCCCTCCGCCGCCACTTTCCGCATCGCGTTCCGAATCTCATTCGTCACGTGCGGGATTACCTGCACGGTCTTCCCCAGGTAATCCCCGCGCCGCTCCTTGGTGATGATCTGCTCGTAGATCCGCCCCGTCGTCAGGTTGTTATCGCGGGTTAACTTGGCGTGCGTGAAGCGTTCATAGTGGCCGAGATCGAGGTCCGTTTCTGCGCCGTCATCGGTGACGAACACCTCGCCGTGCTGGAACGGCGACATCGTCCCCGGATCCACGTTCAAATATGGATCGAACTTCATCAGGTTGACTTTGAGGCCGCGGCTTTCCAGAAGACAGCCGATCGAGGCTGCGGCCAGACCCTTGCCGAGGCTGGACACAACTCCGCCGGTCACAAAAATGTACTTTGCAGACATTTTCGCGTCACCTTTTTTGGGATTGTGTGCTGGATGAACCAGGCGGGCACGATCAAGTATCGCAGGAAGTCCCCAGGAAAGATAGACCGTTGTCAGTGCCAAACCGCTGCGCCCTTTGCCGAAGAATGCACCCCTCCCCGAAAACGCATGGCTCTGGTCACTTTCCGCATCCCAGGAAGCCTGATCCCTGTGCCCTGCCTTATTCCGTTTTGTAACTCCCCGCGCCCCACGGAAAACTAACCGCGGGCGCGCAATCGGGTTCGGGCGGCGGCGGCGTGGTCGACGTCTGCAGGCTCGGCGTGTGGTTCACTCCCGCGAATCGGACGGTCGTCTGCCCGGAGGTTTGCCCCTTCGCTCCGGTCAGCAGAGAAACCACGATCCTGCCATCGGCGGCGGCTTTCGGATGCAGCTCGCGGGTGTTCGCGCCCGTGACCGCGTCGAGCTTCAGCGGAGTGTTCGGCGGGAAGCCTGTGCCCTCGATCAGCACCAGAGCCGCGTCCTTCATGCCCAGAATCACCTGCAGCTTGCACCCCTTGTCGGTATTGGCAATCGGGAACGGAATCGTGTTGTTCGCCGCGCCGTGCTTCCGGTCCTCGCTCGTCACCGCGACCCGGATCGCCTCTCCAGGCGCCACCGTCACCGCCAGCTCGACCGGCTGCTGCGGCTGCATCGTGTCCGTGCAGCTCGGCGGAAGCCCGGCCGGCGCGGGCGTGCTCCCCGCGCTCGGAGTTGGCGCGGCGCTCAATCCACTCGCCGGAGCTGCAGCCGGAGCTGCAGCATCGGCCGTCGCCGCTGCCGGCGTGGCCTGAGCGGGTGCCGCCGCGGAGCACACCGCGATGCCCTGCGCGTCGAATTTGATGCCCCCCATCAGCGTCTGCGCCTCAGAATTCAGCGGCCATCGCACCAGCCGCAGCCTTTCTTCGGGCGCGAACCCCGAGCCCGTGATCTGATAAGTAATCCGCGTCGATCCCTCCGGCGTCTTCGTGCGCTTGACCTCGGCCAATGCTATGGAAAGTCCCGGGCTGTCCATTGACGGGCCCCAGCCCGCCTCCATCGTCGCCAGGCGCATCGCCGCGTTCAGAGCCGCCTGTTGCCGCTGCTGCTCGGCTTCGGCCGGCGTGGGCGTGTGCGGATCGGGCGGCAAATCCTGAAGGTGGAGCGTCGGCGCTCCCGGCGTCGCCTGGGCGGGATCGGTTTGGGCCGGAGCCGGACTCTGCTGCGTTCGCGGAGGGGTCATCTGCGCCTGCGAAGAAAAACCAAAAGCGGCCGCGAGACTGCACGCAGCGAGAACTGATCGGAAAACCATACGTCTGAGGATATTCCAAATGAGCGCCCCCTCGCTGACCACCCCAGCCGCGCCGCCGCCCAAATCCCCTGTGATACCTTGGCTTCCATCCGGCTCGCACGCCGCCGCCAACAAGGACCGCCGCAATGCCCCTCCAGATCGAAGAGCGCTTTTGTGGGAACGTCTTCATCCTCCAGTGCACTGGCCGCATCGTGCTCGGCGAAGAACTCAATGCCCTCGCAGCCGCCTTCGACAGGGTCATCCGCGAGTTCCATCGCATCGTCATCAACCTCGCCGCCGTCACCCGCCTCGACAGCTCCGGCATGGGACTGCTCGTCCGCTACACCGCCAACCTCCGCAAGCGCAATGGCGACGTCCGCCTGGCCGCTCCGCCACACTTCATCACCGAACTCCTCGAGATCACTCTGCTCTCCACGATCGTCCACTCGTACCCCACCGAGCAGGAAGCCGTCGTCTCCTTCCTCCGCCAGCCTTCACCGCCCTCCGTTAACGACCGGCCCGGCCATCGTGTGCTGGTCGTCGACCGCTCCCCTGACCTCGGCGCTTTCGTCCGCGTCGTTCTCGGCCAGCACGGCTACGATGTGCACTCCGCGAGCCTGGTTAACGACGCGAAAATCCTCCTCACGGTGCACCCGGTCGACTTCATCCTGGTCGGACCCGGCACGCCCCAGATGCCCTCCGCCACGATCCTCGCGGCGCTCAAAAACCTCGCGCCCAAAGCAACTGCCCTCCAGCTCACCCCGGAGTTCCGCAGCTTCGACGCCCGCCAGGCCGCCGAGCTTCTCCTCGAAATGTTTCAGCAGGGCAGCGGGTAGCTCCTCCATCGCCCCCCTCCACACTTCCGTCTTATGTTGGCTACTGGCTCCCGGCTACAGGCTGATCCTTCGCCGTGTGTCCCTCGAACGCGGTGACCCTCTGTTCTTTCCCGTCCTCCAGAACGTGAAACTCCGCTGCCTTCAGCCCATGCACCGGCTTCCCCTTGTCCCGCACAAGCACATCCACCAGCACCAGGTTCACATTGGCATGGAAGACCGGCATGGCCTCGTCTGGACTCCTGGACGCAGCCCCACTCCCCTGTGGGTTCCTCTGCGCCATCCCTGCAGGAATCAGTCCCATCGTCACGCCGCACAGCACCAGCCACCGGCGACAACGGATCATGGACGCACCTTCCCCGCGACCTGCCCTTTTGCCAGCCAAAGACCCACAGCCCCCGCCAAAAGACCCCGCCTGCCGTCTTTTTATCCCTGCTCCCAGCTCCCAGCTATTTAATCTCCACCACCGCCAGCCCCATCGGCGGCAACGTCAACGTCAGCCGATGACCGTGAATCGGCAACTCCTCCGGCGGCCCGAGTTCTGAGGTCTTTCGCAAAAGATCAATCTGGTCCTCGGTCGGCCACGCCGGGCTCCCGATCCTCCTCCACTCGTCCAGAGTGTCGCCGTGCGTCTGATCCACGCGCCGCACCTCCGCGCGCGTGGTTTTGATCTCCAGTGCCGCCACGCCATGGTGCGACTGCGGCTGGAAAGGTCCTACTCCATACACGTCGAATGTCACCGTCTTGTCCGCGCCCTCCGCACCGGATCCTTGTTCGTTAGGTTCCACAAGATTCCATACCGCAATCACGATGGTCCCATCCTTGCGCCGCGTCACCAGCGCTTCGTCCTTCGGTGCCTCCAGCCGCTCATCGCCCAGCTCATGCAGCAGCATGAACACGTCATACGCAGGCTTCGGAATCCCATCTTCCGCCACAATCCCGTACCCCCCGTAGAACGGCCTCTTCACCACGCCCTGCTCCTCGAACACATCCGAGAAGCTCCAGTACGACATCATCAGCGTCTTCCCATCGCACTTCGAAATCGTGTCCGCCAGCCACGGCCCCATGTAAATCGAATCCGTGATCGGCTGCTCGTTCATATACGTCGCGTTGAACTCGCTCCAGATCAGCGGGATCTGCGGTTTCGCCGACTTCGCGATCTCCTCATGCACCTTGTCCACCGCCGCGCACACCATCTGGTGCGGCGCCATCGGTCTGTCATCGTGGAACACATCCTTCGTCGAGTCGTTCCCGTACACGTGTGTCGAGACAAAATCCAGCGGCACGTCGTTCTGCACCGCATGCGCGATCATGTCCCCCACCCACGCCGCCTGCGCCGTCGCCGGCCCGCCTACGCGAATCTTGTCGCTCGCCGCCTTCAGCGCCCGCGCCGTGTGGTCGTACAACTCGAAATACGTCTCCTGCGCCGGCTTCCCAATCCAGAAATCGATGTTCGGCTCGTTCCACACCTCGAAATACCACTGCGCCACTTCATCCACCCCATACCGATCCACCAGATGCTTCCCCAACGCAGTGATCAGCGCGTCCCATTTCGCATAATTGTCCGGCGGCGCGGGAATTGGCTTGTACCAAAACGCGTGATAGGGAGCATTCGGCGCCAACGCCTTCGGCATAAAGCTGATCTCCACAAACGGCCGGATGCTGTGCGCCAGCAGCCCGTCGTAAATCTGGTCCACGTACGACCAGTTGTAGACCGGGTTTCCCTGCGCATCCTCGCTGTAAACCCCGTTTTCATCGTCGAGAATCGCGTGGAATCGCACATACCGGAAGTCCGTCACCTTCCGTACGCGGTCCAGATCGTCGCGATAGCTCTGCCGCATCGACAGATTCGCGCGCCCCGACCCGAACATTTCCTCCCAAAAATGCGGAAACGGCGTCCCCGTCGCCTTCGCATCCACCACAATCGTCTCCGGCTGACCCGCCTCCTGCCCGAACCCCTGCGCCCAACTGCCCATCAGCAGATACGCCACCACAAAACAGAACATCCGTCTCATCGCAGATTCTCCGAAGAGAATTATCCTCTACCCGCGATACCCCACGTCCCGCATCCACTATTCCGCGAACAAAAAGAGGATGCTCCTCTCAGAGCACCCTCCTCATTTCCTACCTACCGGCTGCCTCTCCCGGCTCCCAGCTACCGGCTACCGGCTACCGGCTGCAGGCTGCAGGCCTGCTGTTAAAACTGCACCCTCCCAAAGAATTCAATCACTCTCCCGCTGTCCGCGCCCGGCGACAACCCAAACAGCGGATTGTTCACGTGCGTCCCAGCCGTCGTGTTCGTCGAGATCAGCGCCTCGGTCGTCCCAAACCCAATCGGCTGCAGATTCGTCAGGTTCAGGATGTTGAAGAAGTTCGCCTGGAACCGGAACAGTGCCGGGTGATCGTGCAGGCTGAACGTCACCTGCTTGGCAAAGCTCATGTCCAGGTCCTTGTAACACGGGCCGTTAAACGAATTCCGCCCGATCCCCGGCGGTCCTGGCGTTCCATAAGCGAAATAGTTCGCCCCGCCATCAGGAAAGTTGCCCCCGTGCACGAAGACGTGGTTGGCACAGTTGTTCATCGCCAGAGCGCCAGCTGGCGCGCCGGAATTCGGCCCATACCCCGTCGGCCGCGTCGGTGAAATCTGCGCGGCGCCGTTTACCAGCGCCACCGTCGGCACCCCGATCACTGGCGTCCACGGATAACCCGTGTGCCAGGTGTAGACACCGTTCGCCTGCCAGTTCCCAAGCACATTCTTCACCAGTCCATTTTTTCCCGGGCTGGGCAGCGTCCATGTCCCGAGCGTGCTGAATCGTTGCCGCGAATCAAAATCCGACGGTCCCCATTCCGCCCTGGGATTACCAGGATCCGTCTGGTTGCTCGCGAACCCTGGACCCTCTTCCGACGCATTGTCCAGGCTCTTCGAATACGTGTACACCACGCTGAAATCCAGCCCGTGTTGCAGCCGCTTCTCCAGGTGCCCGTTTAGAGCGTTGTAACTCGTCTGCACATCCGACGTCGGCACGTACGCCGCATAGAACGGCGTCTGGTTCACGCCCGGCGTGCACGCTCCGCCCGTCGCACACGTCCCGTTCGACTGTGGATACAAAAAGTTCTGATCCACCAGCCGCAGAAAGTGAAACCCCGTCGACCCCTGATAGCCCACCGTTAACGCCATCTGCCATGGCAGCGCCCACTGGTTATCCAGCGAGAAGTTGTACAGCGTTGGCTGCTTCATCCCCGGCAAAATGCTGTACGTCTCCACCTGTGGCGTCGACGGTGTTCCTCCCGGCGGCGTGAAGGCGTTCGGCGTCCCTGTCGTCGGATTCGTTCCCACCGCCAGATTCGGATTCGGCGCATAGCTGAACGGCGAGTCGCTCGACCCGAACTCGAAAACGATCCCCGTCCCTGTCGCATTCGGGTTCGTCGACTGCAGTCCTCCGCAGCACAACCCGTAGTCGAAATACCCCGGCCCGTTTTCATATGCCGGCGAAATTGGCTCCTCGTCCAGATTGTCGAAGCTCACGCCCACGCCGCCGTGTACCACCAGCTTTCCGCTCAGCGGCCCTGAGGACGGCTGCCACGCAAACCCGATCTTCGGCGCGATCGCGTCGCCCGTTCCCGGATACAGCGTGCCCGTCAGCGCCAGCCTCGAATTGATGATCTGATCGCCCGCCCCGCTTCCCAGCACCATGTTGTTGATCGGGAATCCCTGGTTCGTCAGCCCGCCATAATACTCGTAGCGAATCCCCAGGTTGATCGTCGCATTCGGCTTCACCTTCCAGTCGTCCTGCACAAATCCCGCGTAGTAGGTCCGCCGAAAATATCTCTGCACATTGCCCACGCCGCCCGTGTTCGGATTCGCTCCGATCCCTTCATACAGCGGCGCATCGTTGGCCAGATCCCACACTCCCTGGAACGCGTAGTTCGGCCGCGCCAGCCCTGAGTCGTTGTCGTTGTCCTGTTCTCTGCGAATCACCAGCCCCATCCGCAGCGACATCGGCCCCAGCACCTTCGTTACCAGGTCGCGAATCTCGTACGTGTTCTCCGCGGCGATGTACGGCGTCGTCGGTGAGGCCAGCTGGCTGAACTGGAACGACCCAAACCCGTAGTTCTGCGCGTAAATTCCCGGGACGCCCCAGTTCACCTGCCCCGTCGTGTCGGCGATCTGGTTATCCGCGAACCGCGTGTAGTTCGCCCGCAGCTCGTTGATCAGCGTCGGGCCAAACGTGTGAATCCACACCGGCGTCGCCGACTGGTTGAAAGGCCGGAACGGCAGATTCGAGTCCGGCGCAGCCCCCGCGGCCGAGTCAAACGATGACTGGTCCAGCTTCTGCGTGAAGAACCCCGCGTAAATTTGGTCTCTGTGCGAGAGATACCAGTCCACCCGCCCGTGGAACTGCGTCCCGCGATACTGGCTCGGCGTCTGGATTTGTGCGAACTCCACGTCCGCGACCCCATCCAGCCCCGCGCCCGTATAAAGATTAGGGCTCGCCGCCGTGCCATTCGCGTTCACATTCGGCAAATATTGCCCGTCCGCCCCTCCAAACGATCCAATGTCGAAACCCGTGCCCACCGGATTGCAGATGGTCTGCAGCGCACTGCACGATCCCGGCAACACCGCGCGTACCACGGCCTGCCCAGACGGCTTCGCGACCGTCCCCGCCACCAGCCCGCTTGGCCTCGCCGCCGCCAGCGCCGAGTACCACCCTGGCGTCGGCACATACGTCTCGCTGAACGACTGCTGCGTGCTCTTCACCGCCTCGTAGCTGCCGAACCAAAACAGCTTGTCCTTAATGATTCTCCCGCCCAGGCTCGCCGCCCACTCCCGCTGCTGCTGATCGTCGCGAATCGCCGGTGCGAACACTCCCGGCGTGCTCGTCGGCCCGCCATACGGCTGGAACGCATTCAGCCCCGGCTCGTCGTACTGAAAGAACGCGCTCCCGTGATAGTCGTTGCTGCCGGCCTTCGTCACCGTCAGGATGTGCGCGCCCACACTGCGCCCCAGCGTCGCATCGTAGTTCGACGCAAGGACCGTGATCTGGTCCACCGACTCGATGCTCGGCGTCACAATCGTCGATCCGCCGTGCAGCAGGCTGTCCACCGTCACCCCGTCGATCTCGTAGGTGTTCGAGGTCACCCTCTGCCCCGATGCCGAAATCTGAATCTGGTTTTCCGTCTGAAAAATTCCCACGTTCGACTGGTTCTGGCTCGTGTTGTTCGGCAGCGCAATCGCGCCCCCGCTCCCCGATCGCGCGCTGTCTCCCGTAATCCCCACCCCCGTGCGCAGCAGCTCGTACGGATCACGCCCGAACGCCGGCAGCCGCGTCACATCCTCCGCGCTGATCGTGCTCGAAGTCGCCGCATCCGTCGTATTCAGAATCGGCGTCAGGCTTCCGTTCACCGTCACTGTCTGCGCCGCCGCGCCTACCGTCATCTTCACGTCCAGCCCACGCGCCTGCTCGGCCGTAATCGCGACGTCGCTGTAGTCCTCTTCTTTAAATCCGTTCGCCGTCACCTTCACCGTGTAGTTCCCCGGCGACAGCTCGGTTAACGTGTAGAACCCGGTCGCGTTGGTCGTCGTCGTCTTCGCCGCCTGGTTCGCGGGATTGGTCAGCGTCACTGTGGCGCCCGGAATCACCGCGCCGGTGCTGTCGGTCACCGTCCCGTTGAGGCTGCCGCCAAACTGGGCGTGCAGCGCGGGCGCGGCGGACAGCAACAGCGCCACAAATAAAAGCGCCAGCATTCGGCCGGCGCTGCGGTGGTTGTTTCCTGAATGGACGATAGGCTGCGTTCTCCGCGCTTCGCGGAGTAGTTCGGCTGACGGCAGATTCATAGTGGCTCTCCCTGCAATAACTGCAACTAACTCGGGATGTCGCTTGCCTCCGCCGGGATGCCCGACCAATACCAAAGAAACTGCTGTCATCCGTCACAAATAAAAGCCGCCAGCGGTTATAGTGCGGAAGAACCGGTCCGCCGCGTTCCAGAGCACTGCATCTTTCCGTAGGGCGTTTCAAATCCGTGAGGCATTTGCACTCGTTAGGCGATCAAAATTGACCACCCCAGCCGCGCCCCGAACCACACTCCGCCCCGCCATCCTGTCGCGAGCTGCCATCATGGCCATCGTGGGACTCACCACCGCTGCTCACTCCGCCGAAATTCCCGACGGCATCCCGCGCGCCCTCGCCCAGGAACGCGCCGCCCGCGTCTCCGACCTCCACTACCAGCTCGGCTATGTGCTCGTCCCCCACGCGCCCTCGACCAATGCCACCGGGCAGATTCGCTTCGACCTTACTGATGCCTCCACCCCGCTCCTCCTCGACTTCCGCGACGGCCAGCTCTCCAGCATCGCGCTCAACGGCACGCCCATCCCCGCCGAGATCCAGAACGGCCACATCGTCCTTCCCTCGTCGTCCCTTCGCACCGGCCAAAACCTCGTCGAAACTAAATTCACCACCAACATCGCTCCCGCCGGCAAAGCCATCACCCGCTTCGAAGATCACGACGACGGCAGCGAATACCTCTACACCCTATTCGTCCCCATGGACGCCAGCATGGCCTTCCCGTGCTTCGATCAGCCCGACCTGAAGGGCCGCTTCACCCTCACCATCACCGCACCCACCGCCTGGGCCGTCATCTCCAACACCCGTCCTTCACTCATCGCAACCGTCGGCGTCTCCCAGGAAACTCAGTTCGCCGAAACCGAACCCATCCCCACCTACCTCTTCGCCTTCGCCGCCGGTCCCTTCGTCAACGTCCACCCGCAGCCCGGCATTCCCAACGTCTGGGTTCGCGCCTCCAAAGCCAAATCCGCCGAATCCGAAGTCCCCGCCGTCCAAACCACTGCCGCCGCCGGCATCCGTTATCTCTCCGACTACTTCGCGCAGCCCTTCCCCTTCCCGAAGTACGAAATGGTCCTCATCCCGGGCTTCGCCTACGGCGGCATGGAGCACGCCGGCTGCACCTTCCTCCGCGAAGAGTCGGTCCTCTTCCGCACCGCGCCCACCGCCAACAACCGCCTCGCCCGCGACGCCGTCGTCCTCCACGAGCTCACCCACCAGTGGTTCGGCGACTTCGTCACCATGCGCTGGTTCGACGACCTCTGGCTCAAGGAAGGCTTCGCGCAGTACATGGCCTACAAAACCCTGGCCGCCCTCCGCCCCAACGACGACATCTGGCAGCACTTTTACCAATCCATCAAGCCCGCCGCCTACGCCATCGACGAAACCCAGGGCACCACGCCCATCTACCAGGAAATTCGTAACCTCGACAGTGCCAAATCCGCCTACGGCGCCATCGTCTACTCCAAAGCCCCCGGCGTTCTCCGCCAGCTCAACTACGTCATCGGCGACGACGCCTTTCAGAAGGGCCTCCAGCTCTACCTCGCCCAGCACAAATACTCGAACGCCACGTGGAGCGACCTCATCGCCGCCTTTCAGTCCGCGTCCGGCCGCGACCTCACCGCCTGGGCCGACATGTGGATTCGCCATCGCGGCATGCCCCGCATCGACGCCTCCTGGTTCTGCACCGCTGGCCGCCTCGCCTCGCTCCGCTTTACCCAGCAACCGCTCCTCGGCGGCACTGACCTGTGGCCCATCGCCACCGAAGTTGCCCTCGGCTACCCCGACGGCTCCGTCCGCACCCTCCGCGCCGAACTCGGCCCCTCAGCGCCTCCCGTCTCCCTTGGCTCGCAACCGCCGCCCTGCCCCGCGTGGGTTTTCGCCAACAACGACGACCACGCCTACGGTCTCTTCCTCCTCGACGCAAAATCCCGCGCCGCCGTCATGCAGCAAATCGGCACCATGCACGACCTCTTCCGCCGCACCTTATTGTGGGGATCCCTCTGGGACTCCGTCCGTCAGGTCGAGCTCGATCCCGCCGACTACGTCCGCCTCGCCCTCACCGCGCTTCCTCAGGAACGCGACGAATCCCTCGCCGCCTCGCTCCTCGCCCGCGCCCAAACCGCCGTCCATCATTATGTAAGCGCGCAAGCCCAACCCGAACTCCTCGCGCGCGCCGCATCGCTCGCCGCTGATCAAATCAGCAGCAATCCCGACCACGATCTCCGCATCGTCTGGTTCCGTTCGCTCGCCGGATTCGCCGCGCAACCCGCCGGCCAGGCCGTCCTGAAAGACTTCCTCCAGGAAAAGCGCATCATCCCCGGCGTCGACCTCCGCCAACAGGACCGCTGGTCCCTCGTCACCGCCCTCATCGCCTACGGCGACCCCGAAGCCGACGCCCTCTTCGCCGCCGAGCAAAAACGCGATCCCTCCGGCGACGGCCTCAAGTTCGCCTGGGTCGCCCAGGCCGCCCGTCCCGACGCGGCAACCAAGCAGCGCTACTTCGCCGACTACACCCGCGACCCCGCGGCCCCGGAATCGAGCCAGACCCCCAAAATCAGCGAAGATTGGATCCAGTCCAGTCTCGGCGCCTTCAATTTCTGGAATCAGTCACAGTTAACGGCACAATATCTCGACCCCGCCCTCGAAACCCTCCCGCAGGTCAAGCGCGACCGCAAAATCTTCTTCCTCGTCGCCTGGCTCGACGCCTTCATCGACGGCCAGCAGTCCCAGGCCTCCCTCGATGTCGTCGAGCACTACCTCGCCACCGCAAACCCCGACTCCGACCTACGCCTGAAAATCCTCGAAGCCACGGACGAACTCAACCGCACCGTCCGCATCAGGGTGAAGTACGCACATTGATCCGCCCGCCCTCATCCGACCTCCGGCACCCAAACCTGCATCGGGCTCTCTTCTCGGTTATCCCACGCATAGTACGGAATCATCTTCAGCTGTGCCGGCTCCACCCGCACCACGCCAGCCCCCAAAACGTACAGCACGTCCGTCGACTCCATCCCCTTCGCGCCCTCGTGCGTCAGCACCATCACGCCATCCAGCAAATCCGGTTTGAACTCCTCACGAATCGCCCCGCTCCGCTTCGCCATGTACAGCGGAAACGTCTTCGTATCGGCCTTCGTCTGGTCGAGACCCTCCATGCAATACACTATCGGCCCGCGCTCCATCGCCACGCGCCCCGTATCCTCCGAAACCGCCGGATTCGCTGTCACTCTCCGTGGAGTCATATCAAACGCCAGCACTACCACCGTCTCCCCGCTCCACCGCCGCCGAATCGGCAAATACTCGCCCGCACGCACCCCGTCCACCGCAGCCCCCGCAACCTTAATACTCGACTCCCGCGACCACCCCGGCACCCGCACATACACCGTGAACTCCTCCGGCTGCTCCACGGCCACACTCAGCCGCACCGTCCCTTCCCACGGATACTTCGTCTTCTGCGTCACCACGATCCCGTTCCCGCTGTCGAGCGCCCACTTCATCTCCGAGTTGTGGTAGAGGTGCACATACAGCCCGTCCTTCGCCGTCGAGTAGAAATACCCCGGTAGACTCGCGAACGTCCGCTCCAGATTCGGCGGACAGCAGGTCGTGTCGTACCACGGATTCCGTATCTTCTCCCCGCTCGCCGGATCGAACGCCAGCGGATTCCGATAGCAGTACGTTTTGCCGTCCAGCGACATGCCCGAATTGATCCCGTTGTAGAGCGCCCGCTCCATCACATCGGCGAACCGCGCCTCGCCCGTCGCCGCCAGCATGCGCCAGTTCCACATCATGTTCCCGATCGCCGCGCAGCTCTCCCCATACGCCTGCCCATTCGGCAGCTCGTAATCGTCGCCAAACGCCTCGCCCTCGCCGCGCGCTCCCACACCTCCGGTCACGTACATCTGCGCCTGTGACAAATCCTTCCACAGCACCTCCAGCGTCTTCCAGTACGCCGGATCGCCCGTCTCGAGGTAATAATCCGTCGCCCCGCAGCACGCATACATCGCCCGCACCGCGTGCCCCTGCAGCTTCGTCTTCGTCGTGAACGGAACCCCGCAGTTCATGTACACGATCTCCCACGGCTTCAGTTCCACCCGCGGATCGCCCTGCAGGATGTATCCCGCCAGTTCGACATACTTCCTCTCGCCCGTGGTCCGGTACAGCTCGATCAGCGCCATCTCAATCTCCGGATGCCCCGACACAATTGGCTTCTTGTCCGCTTCCGGCCCGAAGTTCGGCAGGATGGTTCCGTCCACATAACGCATCCCCGCGTCCATCAGCGTCCGGTCGCCCGTCGCGCGGTAGTACGCAATCGAGGCCTGCAGCATGTGCCCGAGGCAATACAGCTCGTGCCCGCGTTTCTGCGTTTCGATCGTCATGCGGTCTTTCTTCCGCTCGTCCTGGTAGTACGTGTCGATGTAGCCGTTCGGCTCCTGGATCGCCACCACTTCCCGAATCGTCGTCTCCGCCGTGTGCCGCAGCGCCGCATCGTTCTCCGACTGCAGCGCAAACGCGGCCGCCTCCAGCCACTTGTAAATGTCGGAGTCGGAATACACCGGTCCGCGCTGCGGCGCGCTCGACCCGCCCGTCAGCCGCAGGAAATTATCCATGCGCCCGTGCTCCAGCAACTCCTCGTGCATCGACGGGATGCTCGACGTGACGTTCGTCGTCCGCCGCTTCGCCCAGAATCCGTCCTCAATCGTCACCGCCCGCACCGGAACACTCCGCAGCTTCGCGTACGGCGAATGCGCCAGATTCAGCACACCCTGATCACGCCACCCCGGCGTCGCGGCAGCCGGCTGATCGAATCCCCACCCACCCGTCGCCGCCATCAAAGGCCGCACCGCCGCGGTCCCCGCAGCGAGTGAAAGAAAATTCCGTCTCGAGAATGAGCGACGCGACATAGCAAGCCTCCTGGAGTCTCCGGTGCCCGTGCCCGGAATCGCGCCCACCATTGTAGGCGCTACCGGCCACCAGCTACCGGCTACGAGCTACCGCCTACCGGCTGCCTTTCTTCCGCTTCGCCGCCAGCCGCGCCCAGTACTGAAACTCATCCGCATACAACTCCCCATCCAGATCCGCGACCCGCTGCTGCAGCCGCGCCTGCGCGTCCCCGATCGCCTTGTTGTAGATCGCCGGCCCAACCTCTTCCAGAAAGAAATCCAGCAGCAACCCCGCCCGCAAATCTCCCAGCGGCTCGCGGATCTCCTCCTCGAAATACTTCTTCACCGACGCAATCGCGTCCGTCCTCGCCTGTTTCGTCAGCTCAATCGTGACCATCGCTCCCGCCCTCCGCAATGCGATCAGGTCCGAGCTTACACGCCGCTCGCACCCTCCCTGAAACCCACTCCCAATGCCGCGAAACCCGCCCGAGATCCCAGCAAAAACTCCCGTGACCGCCAGCACACCGCCCGCCCCATGCCCCGCTCTACCATGGATTCCAAATCGCTGGAAAGTGAATGCGCCATGCTCCAGAACCTGCTCCAGGAAACCCGCTACGCCCTCCGTCAGCTCCTCCGCCATCCCGCCTTCACCCTGCTCGCCGTCCTCACCCTCGCCCTCGCCATCGGGGCCAACAGCACCATCTTCAGTTGGATTCGCGCCACCCTCCTCAACCCCATCCCCGGCGCAACCCAATCCGCGCGCATGCTCACCATCACCCGCGGCGAGCGTAACCAGCATCCTTCTCCGCCCTTCTCCTTCCCCGACTACGCCGACCTCCGCGACAACACCAAAACCCTCTCCGGACTCGCCGGCTATCACGATGACTACATGGCCATCACCGGCATCGGCAAGCCCGAACGCATCTACGGCGCGCTCGTCTCCGCCAACTATTTCAGCGTCCTCGGTGTTCGCCCTGCCCTCGGCCGCCTTCTGCTCACCTCGCCCGCCGCCGAATCCACCGGCCAGAACGAAGTCGTCCTCAACTACGACCTCTGGCGCAACCATTTCGGCGCCGATCCCTCCATCATCGGCCGCACCATCCAGATCAACCTCCACCCCTACACCATCGTCGGCGTCACCGCCAAAGGCTTTCACGGATGCAAAACCGGACTCCGCGCCGACGTCTTCATCCCCCTCGGTAATGCGCGCCAGGTCTGGGGCTGGCCCACCGTCGACGATCGCTCCGCCTCCTGGCTCAACACCCTCGCCACTCTTCGCCCCGGCGTCGATCAGCGCCAGGTCGACAACGAGCTCAACGTCCTCATGCAGCGCATCGTCGCCCAATACCCAACCTCGCATCAGGGCAACAACGCCCTCTCCACCGATCCCCTCTGGCGTTCCCCCTTCGGCGCCAACGTCTATCTCTCCGGAACCCTCCCCATCCTCCTCGCTCTCGCCGCCCTGCTCCTCGTCCTCGCCTGCGCTAACGTCGCCAACCTTCTCCTCGTCCGCGCCATCTCCCGCCGCCGCGAATTCGCCATCCGCCTCTCCGTCGGCTCCGGCCGCGTCCGCCTCGTTCGCCAGCTCTTGATCGAAAGCCTCCTCCTCGCCTTCGCCGGCGGAGCCGCCGCCCTCCTCCTCACCTTCTGGACCGCCCGCACCATGTCCGCCTTTCTCCCGCCCACCACTCTCCCGCTCACTCTCAGCGGAAGCGTCGACGGCACGGTCCTCACCGTCACCATCCTCCTCTCCCTCTTCACTGCGCTCCTCGCCGGAGTCATTCCCGCTCTGCGCTCTTCGCGTCTCTCCCCCATCACCGTCCTCAAAGACGAAGCCCTCACGACTTCTTCCGGCCTCGGCCGCTCGCGCATCGCCGCCGCTCTCGTCGTCACGCAGATCGCCCTCTCCACCGTCCTGCTCACCTCCGCCGGCCTCTTCGTCCGTAGCCTTGAACAGGCCCAGCAGGGCGACCCCGGCTTCGACCCCAACCACGTTCTGCTCGCCACTTTCGACCTCGACCCCCTGCGCTACTCCGCCGCCAACGGAATCGAGTTCCAGCGCCAGCTCCTCGCTCGCCTCCAGACTCTCCGCGGCGTCCAGTCCGCCACCCTCGCCGACTTCTCCCCCCTCAGCTTCACCATCCACTCCAACGGCATCCAGCCCCAGGGCTACGTCCCCCAGCCGCATGAAACCGTCGAGGCCGACCGCGGCAACGTCGGACCCAATTACCTCGCGACCCTGCGGACGCCAATCCTCCGCGGCCACGACTTCTCCGACGCGGACCACCTCACGACACAGCCCGTCGTCATCGTCAACCAGGCCTTCGTCGACCGCTACTGGCCCGGACAAAACGCCATCGGCAAACACGTGCAGCTCTGGGGAGCAGCGCGCACCGTCGTCGGCGTCGCCGCGAACGGCAAATACCGCCGCCTGGTTTACGATCCAACCCCCACTATCCTCCTGCCCCTCTGGCAGAGCTACCGTAGCGAAGTCACCATCCACCTCCGCGTCGCCGGCGATCCGCTCGCGTACACCTCCGCCGTCCAGCAAGCCGTCGGCGATCTCAACCCTGACCTGCCCCTCTACAACATCACCACCCTCAAAGACAATATGAAGATGGGCAACGCCATCGAGCGCATCGTCGTCGACTTCGCCGGCTCCTTCGGCATCCTCGCGCTCCTCCTCGCCACCGTCGGCCTCTATGGAGTCGTCGCCTACGCCACCAAACAGCGTACCCACGAAATCGGCATCCGCATCGCCCTCGGCGCGGAGAAGCCCATCATCTTCCGCCAGGTTCTCGCCCAGGGCCTGCGCCTCACCACCGCCGGAGTCATCGCCGGACTCGCCGCCTCTCTCGTCCTCACCCGCTTCCTGCGCAGCCTGCTCTATGGCGTCGGCGTTGCGGACTGGCTCACCCTCGCCACCGTCGTCCTTCTGCTCGGTCTCGTCGCGCTCCTCGCCAGCTACGTCCCCGCATGGCGCGCCACCCGCATCCTCCCCATGGTCGCCCTCCGCCACGAGTAAGGGACCGTCACCTTCAGCCTCCGATTTGTATCAGGGTCCGTCGGCTTCACCTCCGACGAAGCGACCATCCGCTTCAGCCCCCGATTTGTTAAGGAACCATCGGCTACAGCGTCCGATTTTCTAGGGGACCCACGGCTCGCCCACCGTCGCTCCTTATCGCTTCCCTCCCCGAACGCGGCGACTCCGCCTCGGGCCGCGACAAATCTACAGACGCTGGCCCTCAATGCGGAACCGCAAGGTCATGGCTCTCTCTGTTGGTAGAATCCATGCAAACTTCCGGGGGGGCCATGCGCAACGGCGCCGGCTGTGTCCTGCACGTGCTTCTGTTTGCCGCCATCGCCGTTCCGGCTCGCGGTGCGGCGACGGCGCAGATTACCTTTCCTGTTGCGCCGGCCGCTGGCGCC
>JBEKIN010000030.1:0-23695 GCA_050011735.1 Acidobacteriaceae bacterium
GGTCGGCGGCGGCGGGCATTGCAACGATCAACATGATCGCGATCGTGGGCGGATTTGTTGGACCGTACTGGATGGGCATTTCGATTGACCGGACGGGCGGCTTCCAGCGGGGGTTGCTGACGATGGTGGTTCCTATTGTCGCGGCGGCGGGGTTGATGACAGCGATTCATCGGTATGGGGAGCGGCGAGCACGGGCGATGACTGCGACCTCGATGGCGCCGGTTGTCGAAGCAGAGTCGGCGACCTAATCCGGCTGTTAAGATAGTCGGTCTCCTATGACTGTCTTTCGTAAACCAATGGAAGGAATTGAGCGCCCGCGGATGGAGGCGGACGTGGTGATCGTCGGCGGCGGGCCGGCGGGAATGGCGTGCGCGCTGCGGCTGGCGCAGCTGATCGATGAGCACAATGCTTCGGGCGTCGACGAGATGCTCTCGAAGGAAAACATCTATGTGCTGGAGAAGTCGCGCGAGGTGGGGCAGCACTGCCTGTCCGGCGGGCTGCTCGATCCGCGGTCGATGAAGGAATTGTTGCCCGGTTTCGAGAAGGAAGCCCCGCTCGATGCCGAGGTCACGAAGGAGTCGGTTTGGTTTCTGACGAAGAGCGGGCAATATAAGGCTCCGATTGTGCCGCCGCCGCTGCGGGATCACGGGAACTACGTCATCTCGCTGAACAAGTTTGCGAAGTGGATGGGGCAAAAGGTGGAGGAAGCCGGGATCACCGTTTTCACGGGTTTTGCCGGGTCGGAATTGCTGTGGGCCGATGATCACCCCGTCGCGCCAACGGCGGGCACGCCGGGGGCCCCGATTGACAGTCGCGACCCCGAGACGGCCAGCGTCGCGGGCGTGCTCACCGACGACAAGGGCGTGGATAAGGAGGGACGGCCAAAGGGGAATTTTGAGCCCGGATACGAATTGCGGGCGAAGGTCACGATTCTGGCGGAGGGAACGCGGGGAAGTCTTGCGAAGGAGCTGATCGGCAAGCTGGGCCTCGAAGATCCGGAGCACGCGCAGACCTACGGCGTTGGGATCAAGGAGCTGTGGGAGATTCCTGCGGGGCGCGTGGCGAAGGGCGAGGTGATCTACACACTCGGCTATCCGCTGACGAGCCGGGAGTACGGCGGGGCGTGGATTTACGGGATTACGGACACGCTGGCGTCGGTGGGATACGTGACGGGCCTCGATTATCAGGATCCGCGGATTGACCCGCATCATGTGTTTCAAAGCTTCAAGGAACACAAGTTCGCGCGGCGGATTCTGGAGGGCGGGAAGATGATCCGCTACGGCGCGAAGACCCTGCCCTATGGCGGATGGCTGACGATGCCGCGGATTTATGGGAACGGGTGGATGCTGCTGGGCGATTCAGCGAGTTTCTTGAATTCGCAGCGACTGAAGGGGATCCATCTGGCGATCAAAAGTGGCATGCTGGCGGCGGAAGCGGCGTTCGGCGCGCTGCTGTCGGGTAACAGCTCGGCCGATACGCTCAGCGAATATAAGGCGGCTGTCGACAGGAGCTGGATTCGCGAGGAATTGTGGCCGGTGCGGAATTTTCACCAGGGATTCGAACATGGGCGGCTCGAAGGTTTCGTGAAGGCGGGCATCCAGCAGGTGATGCGCGGTGGGAATCTGGGGCCGGACGCGAAGAATCGTGCGGGCTACGAGCAGATGAGGCGCCTGGACGCGCTGGGGCCGGCGCACACGGATCGGGCTGCGATGGTTGGGAATGCGAAGGGCGATGGAAAGCTGACCTTCGATCGGCTGACGGATGTGTTTCATTCGGGAACTCGGCACGATGAGGATCAGCCGGTGCACCTGGTGGTGCAGGATCTGAATATCTGCAGCGATCGCTGCACGAAGGAGTACGGGAATCCGTGCCAGTATTTTTGCCCAGCGGCGGTCTACGAGATGGTGGACAGCGCGCAGGAGGACGGCGCAGGCGGCTCGGCAAAGGAGCTGCGGATCAATTTCACCAACTGCGTTCACTGCAAGACGTGCGACATTATGGACCCGTACCAGATCATCACGTGGGTTCCACCGGAAGGCGGCGGCGGGCCAAATTACGACGGGATGTAAGGGCGGTTAAGAGAAGGGCGGTCCGCTTGCGACGGGCAGGATCGTCGTGAGATCGTGAGACAGGTACAGCGGATGCGACAGAGCTCCGCTTCGGATCTGATTTCTGGTACATCCCTGAGGGGTTTCCCGATCGTTCCTCAGCGTTTCCGCTGGGACGCCCGCAGATCTGCAAATTCCGGCGAGCCGGGTGCACGATTGGCCCAGGTTGGCGCAGGGCTTTCCGGCGAACGGGGGGCCGGAAGTGAGTTTCGCTTGACTGCAAAGACGTTACGATGCCCGGGTTGTCATGACGGAAGTGGGCTGCGGCGGTCGCGGCCGCGCTGGCATGACCTTCCGTTGCGGCTTCTGGGCTTGAGGGCCTATCGATGCCTGATGTGCGACGCGCGCTTTTACGCCTGGAGGCATACGCCGGTGACACCCGCAAAGTAGTCGCCTGCAAACGGGCTGAGGCTGACGGCTGTGCGGTGCATCGAATAGAGTAGAAGCTCATGGCGACTGTGCTTGACTCCATCCCGAGTGCCGCTGCAGGGAAGGCCGGCCGGCTGATCGATAAGCACGGGCGGATGATCGCCGATCTGCGCATTTCCGTCACCGATCGCTGCAACTACAAATGCGTGTATTGCCGGACGGGCAACGAAGGCGCGGCCTATGCGGAGCTGCCGATCGAGGATTACCTGCGCATGGCGCGGGTGTTCGTGGGGCTGGGCATCGAAAAGATTCGGCTGACGGGCGGCGAGCCGCTGCTACGCCGGGGATTGACGGATCTGGTGCGGCAGCTGAGCCGGCTTCGGACGCTGGATGGATCTGCGCCGGACCTGGCGCTGACCACCAATGGGCACCTGCTGGAGGAGATGGCGGAGCCGCTGCGCGACGCCGGGCTGAGCCGCATTACGGTAAGCATGGACGCGGTGGATGCGGAAAGATTCGCGCGCATCACGCGGGTGCCGGGCAGCTACGAACGGGTGCTGAAGGGGGTTCGCGCGGCAAAGCGTGCGGGCCTTGCGCCGGTGAAGGTGAACTGCGTACTGCTGCGCGGGTTCAACGAGGATCAGATTGTGCCCTTCGCCCGGTTCTCGCGGGAAGAGGGCGTGATCGTGCGGTTCATCGAGTTCATGCCGCTTGGCGAGGACCGGCTGTGGACGCCGGAGTCGGTGGTACCCATGCGGGAAATTGAGGAAGCGCTGCGGAGCTATCGGCCGATCGTGCGGATGGCGCCGAATGCGGCCAGCGAAACGGCGGTGCGGTACACCTTCGACGACGGCGTGGGAGAAATTGGAATCATCGCGCCCGTTACCCAGGCTTTCTGCGGGCACTGCAGCCGCGTGCGGCTGACGTCGGACGGGAAGATTCGGACGTGTCTCTTCTCGCAGACCGATCACGACCTGTACGGCGTGATGCAGCGCGGAGGCGGCGATGAGGACATGGTGCGGTTTATCCGGCGCACGATAGAGCAGAAAGAAGCGCGCCATCACATCGGTGAGCCAGGGTTCCTGAAGCCATCGCGCAGCATGGTGCACATCGGCGGCTGAGAAGCCAGCGTTCAGGGTTCAGCGTCCAGCGTTCAGAAAAACCCGACCTTTGGCGATAGGGATGCGTAGGGACCATCGGGCGCGGCTTGCTTGTGGGTCCCTATAATGGACGGCGAACCATGCCATCCAGGAAAACTCCTCTGACCTCCATTCGCAAAGCTCCATTTAGTTTCTTTCGCTTTGTTGTGCCGGGAATTGTACTCATGGGCGCCTTGACCGGGCCGACGGCGCGCCCCGCTGCGGAAAATCAAACCCCCACAGAAGCCGCGCGGCTGAATGGGATCGGCGTGGCGCTGATGAATCAGCAGCTGACGGAGAAGGCGGCGGCAAAGTTCGAGGAGGCGCACGCGGCCGATCCGAAGTCGGCGATTCCGATGCTGAACGAGGGGATTGCGCTGCTGTATTTGCAGAAGCTGCCGGAGGCCGAACAGGCGCTGCGCCAGGCGGCGACGATGGCGCCGGACAATCCGCGGACCTGGTACAACCTGGGACTGACGGAGATGGATGAGGCGAATCCGAAGGCCGCGATCGAGGACATGCGGAAGGTGCTGGCGATCGATCCGAACGATGCGGATGCGCATTATTTTGCGGGATCGCTGGACGTGACGCTCGGCGACAGCAACGGGGCAATTGGCGAGTTTGAGGCAGCGCTGAAGCTGCAGCCGCGGCATGCGTCGGCGGAGTTTGGGCTGGCGCGGGCGCTGCAGCGCGCGGGGCGGACGGACGAGGCGCACGAGCACCTGAAGATTTTCCAGCACTACACGCAGGCGAAGATCGCGGCGCCGCTGAGCGTGGCCTATGGCGAGCGCGGGCATTACTCGACGATGGAGGAGATGACGCTACCGCTGGCGGCGGTGGGGGCGATGATCCCGGTTCGGTTTGAAATGCGCGGGTTGCCGGGGGCGGCGGACGATAATTCGCTCCGAAACGGCCCTGTGGTGACAGGGCGGCCGGTGGATCCCGCAACGGTGGGTGGCCAGGGTGTGTGTGTCATCGATCTCGAGGGCCCGGGGTCACAGGATTTGGTGGTGATGAGCGGAGGAGATCACCCCATCCACGCGTATCGGAACTTGAAGAACGGGAGCTTCGAAGCAATTCCTGAGAGCCAGACGGGGCTGCGGGCGAGTGGCCAAGGCGTGGCCTGCGCGGTGGGCGACTTCGATAACGATGGCCTGCCGGATTTGACGGTGGCGTTCGAGCCGAGTGCGCAGGAACGCAGGTCCGGTGGTCCGGGATGCGTGATGCTTTTTCATAACCTGGGCGGCGGGAAATTTGAGGATGTGACGGCGAAGGCTGGCATCCAGCAACTCAATCGGCCGGCGGGGCTGACGTTTGTGGATTTCGATCACGACGGTGATCTGGATTTGTTTGTGACGGGCGCGCCGACGGCGGATGGGAAGTCCGGGCCGAATGTGATGTGGAGGAATGACGGGAACTCGAAGTTTACCGAGTGGACCGCGCCGACGGGACTGGCGGGGAGCGGGAGAACGACGCAGGCAATTCTGTCCGACATCAATAACGATCGCGCGGTCGACCTGGTGGTGACGGGGGACAAAGGCGCACCGACGATCTATCTGAACCAGCGCGAGGGTGCGTTCAAGCCGATGCCGCTGTACGAGGACTCAAGTCTTCCACCGACGCGCGGGGTCGCGGTTTTCGATTTCGACAAAGATGGGTGGATGGATGTGGCAGTGACGCACGCGGGCGCGCCGGGATTGACGTTGTGGCGGAATGTGGAGGGAAAGAAGTTTGAGCGTGTGGCGCTGCCGTTGCCGACGGGTGTGACGGGCGGCTGGGGTGTGACGCCGATCGATTTTGACAACGATGGATGGATCGATCTGGCGGCAGTGTTGCAGGTGGGCGGGAGCACGGAACTGCACGTGTTTCGGAACCTGGGGGCGCAGGGATTTAAGGATGTGACGGGCGATTTGGGGCTCGACAAGATGACATTTGTTGGAGCGAGGTCGCTGATTGCGGCGGATGTGGATGGCGATGGCGCGGCGGATCTGATTGTGACGCAGCAACTGGGGCCGAATCTTGTGCTGAGAAATGTGGGTGGGAGTAAGAATCATTCGCTGCGCATCGCGCTCGCGGGGCTGGCGGACAACAAGACGGCGATTGGGACAAAGGTGGAGGTTTTCGCCGGCGGGCAGTGGCAGAAGTTTGAGGTCGCGGGCGGATCGGGGTATCTCAGCCAGGGATCGACGGAGATCCTTGCGGGGCTGGGGCAGACGGAGAAGGTGGACGTAGTGCGGCTGCTGTGGCCGACCGGAGTTCCGCAGGACGAGATTGACATTGACGCGAGCAAGACCGGCCATGGGGAGCTGGCGCTGAAGGAGCTGGACCGGCGGGGGAGTTCGTGTCCGACGCTATTTGCGTGGGATGGGAAACAGTACCAGTTTGTGTCGGACGTGATTGGCGCTGCGGTGGTGGGGCACTGGGTTTCGCCGACAGCGACGAACCAGAACGATCCCGACGAGTGGATCAAGGTGGATGGGGACAAGCTGCAAGCGCGCAATGGGCTGCTGAGCCTGCGGTTTGGCGAGCCGATGGAGGAGGTCAACTTCATCGACCAGCTGCGGCTGGTGGCGGTCGATCATCCGGCGGGTACCGAGGTTTATCCCGACGAGAGATTCCTGAGCGAGCCGCCGTTTGCATCGGGCAAGACGGTCGCCGTTGCTGCGCCGCGTCCGGTGGCGGGCGCCTGGGACGATCGTGGCAACGATGTGCGGGAGCTGCTCGCCGGACGGGATCACCGGTATGTGCGGGACTTCACGAATCTGAGCTATGCGGGGTTTGCCAATCTGCACACGCTGACGCTGGATGTGGGGCCGTGGTCGCCACAGCGGCCGCTGCGGCTGCTGCTCGATGGGTATATCGAGTACTTCAGCGCCAGCTCGATGTATGCGGCGTGGCAGGCGGGGTTGCAGCCGATTCCGCCGCGTGTGGACGTGCAGATGTCGGATGGCCGCTGGAAGCGGATCGTCAATGACATGGGATTTCCGGCAGGCCTGCCGCGGACCATCGTCGTGGATCTGACAGGCAAGCTGCCGGCGGGAGCGCGGAAGATTCGGATCACAACGAATCTGCAGATTTACTGGGACCGGGTGCGGGTGGATAACGGGCCGGATGCCGCGTCCGACGTGCATCAGACGGAAGTTCCGCTTGCCGATGCGCACCTCGCGTTTCGCGGGTATCCGAAACAGATAGAAGGCCCGACGCCGGGCGAGCTGACTTACGACTATAACCAGATCAGCGCGACGGGGCCGTTCCTGTGGGCGCGCGGCGTATACACGCGCTATGGCGATGTGACGCCCCTGCTGAAGAGCATCGACAACCGCTACGTGATTTTCGGCACGGGCGAGGAAATCGATGCGGAGTTCGGTGCGGGCGAGTTGCCGCCGCTGCCTGCGGGATGGAAGCGGGATTACTTCTTCTACGCGAACGGCTTTGTGAAGGACATGGACTGGTGGGAGGCCTCGCCGTTTACGGTGGCGCAGATGCCGTTCCACGGTATGAGCCGGTATCCGTATCCGGCCAGCGAGCATTATCCGGAAGCGCCGGGCGCGGATCGCTACTGGCTGGAGTGTAACGACCGGTTTGAATCGGGCAATCGCGAGCAGAAGTGGGATTTTGATTACAAGCCGGCGGCGGAGAAGCCAATTCAGTGATCAGTGATCAGTAATCAGTGGTCAGTGATCCGGAGATCGGAGCTGCGAATCCGGTCGAGCTCCGGGTCTCTCTCTTAGCTCTCTTTATAGCTGCGCTGGTAGGTCTGGGTGATGCGATCGTGCCAGCCCAGCGAATCCTCATCGAAAACGGCCCAGAGAAAGCCGAGCCCCAGCGGCAGCGCGGAGAGCAGCAGGGCGGCGATGCGGCCGCGCAGGATGGACCGGCTGGGATTCTCGTCATTAAAGGTGCAAAGGGCGATTTTGGCGTAGCGCATGCCGGGGGTCGCGTCGGTGAGGCTGAAAAAGAGCAGCTGGTAAATCAGCCACATCACAAAGAGCGTCACTGCGGCGACGATGAGGGCGATACGGCCGGAGGGCAGGCTCGTGGAGCAGATGGCGAAAACCAGCGCAAAAAGGAGAAACGCGGAGAGGATGAACGCGCAATCGACGAGAGCGGCCAGGGCGCGGTCTTCCAGAGGGGCGACGTGCAGATGCGGGCCGTCGGGGAGAGACGAGGATTGCTTTGACTCGCGCATGGGGTTTTCCGTGTCCAGGTGGATGGAGCGCCATTGGGGCGGAGTTTCCGCGGACGAATAGGGGGCGTCTTCGGGAACCCGGAGCTCGCCTTCCGCTGGTGAGTGTGACACGGGGCGTTCCGCTTCGGCAAACACCGCCGACTTCGGGCTCGCGTCGCCAGAGCTCCGGGGGTCGGCCCCGTCGAGGTCGTCGCGCAGGGGTCCTTCGGCCAGGCGGGGCCGGGCTTTCTGTGGCGCGATCAGTTCGCGGGGACGCGTGATGACGCTGGCGGGTAACGGCAATGCCGGTTCGACGAGGGCTGCTTCCAGAGGGTCGATGAAATCCAGGTCATCGGTGACTGGAGGCGTCGCCGCAGCTTCGGGGCGAGCCTGCGCGGGGGTGGAGCGCGGCGCGGGAAGGGAATCGCTGGCGACGGAATAGCGGAGAAGACCGGGCTGGTACGGTTCCTGGGCGGGGTCGGCGAGCATGGGCTCGGATTGTGAGGGAGCACTCGCGATGAGGGGCTGACCTGACTCGGCGTCGCTTGCGGGCGATGCTGCAGCAATCGTCGAATCGACGGCAGTTTTCGCCGCCGCAGCCTGAGCTTCGAGCATTTCCCGGTAGGAAGGAAGGCGGGCGTATCGTTCCGCGACGCGCGCGGCCACCGAGGCCGGTGAAAGGAGATCCTCCATCCCGGGCAGCACGGGCTGATTGGTGGGCACCCGGCTGGTTCGACTGCGATGGGCGCGCACCCGGGCGCTGACTTCGCTTTTCCAGACGGAGGTCGCGGTTGCGAAATTTGCTCCTGCCGAGGCCGGTGCGCCGGGCGGGAGCGCGGGCGGATTAGAAGTTGAACCAGTCAATTCATCCTCTTCAAACATTCTGCCTGCATCCGCGGCGAAACTATGCGAACGGAAGCGCGTCTGTGTGCTTATCGAGGCAGAACCCGGGATCGGAAAAGAAGGTGTCGAACCAGACCGGCGAGGACCCCGCGCGCCGGACCATCGGCATTCCTTTGTTATGCTGGAGTTGCCGCGCGCAATGAGAACCCGCCTGCTTTGGTGTATCACGCTGTATCTGCTGTTGCATCCGCGGCTTTGGGCGCAGACGGTAACCACACAGCTACCCCCTCCACAATCGAACCCAGCCACGACGGCTGCCCAGGCGAGCGTCGACGATCTGCCCGACGATCCCAGCCTGCAAAGCACCCTTCCTGAGGCGCGCGTCGTGCCGCAGACGCCGCAGGGGGAGCCCGTGAAGCTGGTTTACAAGAATCAGAAGCGCGAGTCGCTGCCGCACGGGAATCTCTACACGCTGGATGGCGATGTGGTGATTTACTACCGCAACTACATTGTGCATGCGGACCATGCGACCTACAACGACGGAACCAGCGAGATCGATGCGCGCGGGCACATGATGATCGACGGCGGTCCCGACGATGAGCATTTCCTGGCGGATCACGGCACGATCAATGCGGATGCGGATACGGGAGATTTCTTCGACGTGGAAGGCACGCTCGGTGTGGAGCGCAATCCGCGAGGACGAATGGTTTTCACGGCGCCCAATCCATTTGCCCTGACGGGCCGCGAAGTGCTGCAGCTGGGGCAGGGGAAATACAGAGTCATCCACGGCACGATGACCTCGTGCCGGCTGCCCAAGCCGGACTGGCGGATTTTGTCGCAGATGATCGAGCTGAATAACGGTGTGGCGAAGACCAGCAACGAGTTCTTCGAAATATTCGGGGTGCCTTTGTTTTACCTGCCGTTTGCGACGCATCCGGTGAACGAACAGCGGGAGTCAGGCATTCTGTTGCCCTATTTCGGCAACAACACGACGAAGGGAATGGTGGTCGGGGAGGGTTTCTACCTGACGCTGGGACGCAGCGCCGACCTGACCATGGCGACGCAATACTGGTCGAAGCGCGGGTTCGCCCCGAATGGGATATTCCGTTACCGGGGGCTGGGCGAGAACTTCGCGAACGTCCATTTCCACAGTTTGCTGGATCATGGCCTTCTGGAGCCGGACGGAACGCGTGTGAATCAGGGCGGCGTCGATCTTGCCGGAGATGGCCGCTACGATTTTTCACCGCACACAACCGGGATCGTCGACGCGGAATTCCTGAGTTCTTATGTGTACCGGCTGGTGTTCGAGGAGGATTACGCGATCGCGATCAACTCCGAGGTGAAGTCGCAGATGTTCGTGACGCATGAGGATCACGACATCTGGGAGAGCTTGCGTGTGAACCGGTATCAGGACTTTCAGAGCTCGTCAGTGCCGGCCGATGAAGTGAGGATTCTGCATCTGCCGGAGATCGACGTGGAGGCGGCAGACCGGCGGCTGGGCGGGGCCATGAGTCCTTCTCCGGTGATGTGGGGCCTGAGCGGATCGGCGGGGGCGCTGTCGCGCTACGACTTTCCGAGCTTCCGGACGTCGGCGGAGGTGCCGCGGGTGGATTTCTATCCGCGTTTGTCAATGCCGCTGCACTTCGACGGGTGGACCTTTCGGCCGGAGGCCGCCGTGCGCGCGACGTGGTACGGGAAGAGCCAGTTCCCGGCGGGCCTTGAACAGATCCCCGCGGTGCGCGGCGCAGGCACGTCGCGGACCGATGTGGAGACGGGGTTCGATTTTCGTCCGCCGGCGCTGGAGCGGGATTTCTCCGCGCCCTGGCTGGAGCATCTGGTGGGCGGCGATTTGCGCCACACGATTGAGCCGGATGTGAGTTACCGCTACGTGACGGGGATCAATAATTTCCAGCAGATTCTTCGTTTCGACGAGACCGACGTGGCCAGCAATACGAACGAGCTCGAGTACGGATTGACGCAGCGGTTGTTTTTGCGGAATCTCCCTGCCCATCCATGTACGGGGGATGAGGCACTCTCACCCCAGCCCGCCAACACCGGGCGCGCTGGGGACCCCGCGCCTGGGCCGAATACGATGTGCGGCGGGGGGACACGCGACTGGATCACGTGGCGGGTGGCGCAGAAATACTATTTCGAGCCGGATTTCGATCACGCGATCACGCGGGGCACGCCGAATCCCCTGGAGACGACGCTCGATTTTACGGGCATCGATTTCCTGACTGAGGCGCGGCACAACACGCCGGTCATTTCCCGGTTGCGGATGCGAACCACGACCGCGACCGATGTGGAGTGGGATCTGGATTACGACGCGAAGGAGGGGAAGATCACCTCCAGCAATATATTTGCGGCGTATCAGCATGGGTTTTACCGTTTCCAGTTCGGCGATTCGTACGTGAACGTGCCGCTGGGGACGACGCCACTCAGCACGCTGCCGTCGCCGCCGTCGTCGCCGAACGCGCCGAATCCGTACAACCAGATTCACATGTCGGCGGTCTATGGGGCGGCGAGCAAGCTGGGTCCGAGCTTCGGGCTGAATGCGGCCTACGATCTGATTCATCAGCAGCTGCAGTACGGAGCTGCTCAGGCGCAGTACAACCTGAACTGTTGCGGGATCACGTTCCAATACCGGCGCTTCTCACTGGGTTCGATTCGCGACGACTCGGAATATGTGGGCAGCATCAACTTCGCTGGATTTACGAATGTCGGCGATCTTCCGCACCGGATCAGTTTGTTCTGACGGAGCAGCGAGCCCGGATTCAACTCTGCACAGAGCGGTTATAGGGAGCCGCGACGCCGATGGGCCGGCGCGCGGGGGCGAACTGCGATAATAAGAAAGCAACTCTGTGGCGACAGCATTTCGGGCGAAGAAGGCGGTTTTCTTGTTGAGGAAGGTTTTTCTTACGGGCTGCGTGCTGGTGATCGCAGCGGCCATTTGTGGGGCGCAGCAAACTCAGGCAAACACCCCGGCGCCGGCGGCCACGGCTCCGGCTGCCGTGGCGGCTCCCGCTCCGGCAGATCCGGCTTCCGGCGTGGTACCGGCGCTGGAGCGCAAGATCGAAGTGATGATCCGTGCGGAACTCGCCGTGCCGCCTCAGTATGAGATCGCCATTGGTCCGCGACAGAAGAGCGATGTGAATGGATATGACACCATCGCGGTGACATTTTTGCTGCCCAGCCAGCCGGATCGGAAGCAGACGGTGAATTTCCTGCTGTCGAAGGACTCGAGCACGCTGGCGCGGCTCTCGAAATGGGATATCGGACCGGATCCTGCGGCGATGCTGCCAACCAGCGGACGGCCGGTGCGTGGAGATCCGGACGCGAAGGTGACGATCGTCAACTTCGACGATCTGGAGTGCCCCTACTGCGCGCAGATTAACGCGGAGTTCTTTCCGGCAACGCTGGATCGTTACAAAGGCCTGGTGAAGTTCGTCTATATGGACTACCCGCTGGTGGAGATTCATCCCTGGGCGATGCATGCGGCGGTCAATGCGAACTGCCTTGCGGCGCAGAACGGGACGGCGTACTGGAATTACGTCGATTATCTGCACACGCACGGGCAGGACGTGAACGGGCCGGATCGCGACCTGGCGAAGTCGGTGGCGTTGCTGGACAAGCTGGCCGACCAGGAGGGCGCGCGCGACAATCTGGATGCGGCGAAGCTGGGTGCTTGCCTGGCGAAGCAGGATGACACGAAAATCGTGGCGGAGATGAAAGCCGGGGATAAGGCCGGGGTGAATGCGACGCCCACATTTTTTGTCAGCGGAGAGCGCTGGGCGGGCGAACTGGAAGAGCATCAGGTGTGGATCATGATCGATCGGGCCCTGAAGGAGCAGGGGATTGCACCGCCGGCTCCCGAGCCGCCAGCGGCGACTCCGCAGCCTGCGGCGAAGCCCGGGGAATGAACTATGCAGGGCGCGGGGACCGCATTTATTCTGAAACGTCAGCGCCGCTCCCCGATTTGCGGCGTCGCAGCAGGGAGAACTGTTTGACCTCTCAATCGGATTCATCCAGCGCATGGGGCGCTGATTTCCCCAGTCGCAGATTCAGGCTCGCGTGGCTGGCCGTGGCGCTGGCCCTCTGCGCGGGCTGCCAGAAGGCGCACGACGCGAACACCGTGGCGACGGTGAACGGCAAGGCCATCCAGCGCTCCGAAGTGGAGACGATTTTCCAGAACAACCTGGGCGAGTCGCATCAGACGCCGTCGAAAGTACAGGCGCAGATCATGCGCCTGAATATCGTGCGCCAGCTGATCGATGAAGAAATCGTGATGCAGCGCGCCGGCAAGCAGAACCTGGTGGCGACCGATGAGGAAGTTGCGGACCGGCTGAACGAGATCAAGGCGCCGTTCACCCAGGAGGAATTCCAGAAGCGGCTGGACTCGCAGCATCTGACCCTGGACGACCTGAAGCGCGAGATCCGGAGGAATCGCACGGAAGAGAAGCTGTTCAACAAGGAGATCACCTCGAGGATCAACATCACGGATGCGGACATTGCCAGCTTCTACAACGAGCACAAGGCGGACTTTAATCTGATCGAGCCGACCTATCATCTGGCGCAGATTATCGTGACCGCGACGCCGATGCCGCCGCAGCAGGTGGGCAATCTGCAGAACAGCAAGGCGATGAACGAGGCTGACGCCAGGCGCAAGATCGAGATGCTGCACAATCGCCTGGAAAGCGGCGAGGACTTTGGCGCCCTGGCGATGAATTTCTCCGAGAATCCGAACACGGCGGGCAATGGCGGGGATATGGGAATCGTGACGGAGTCGCAGCTGCGCAGCGACCCCGATGTTTACGCGGCGATATCGAGGCTGAAGTTAGGACAAATCACGGACATTTTGCCGGTTTATGGCGCGCCCAATTCCAAACAGGCGGTGGGCTACGCGATCTATAAGCTGATCGACCGCGAGGTGGCGGGGCAGCGCCAGCTGAACGATCCGCGGGTGCAGCAGGCGATCCGCCAGCAGCTGCGCGACAGCCGGGAGCAACTCCTCAAGAATGCGTTTCTTGAAATGCTGCGCGACCAGGCGCGCGTCGAGAACTACTACGCCGAAGAGGTCTTTCGGAACGGGGCCCAGTAACCGGGCGCATCAGGGATCGGGCCTGACGTGCGGATTACGCTTGGCTCGGTAGATCTCGAATTTGTCTCCGACTTTCCTGTGAAAGAACATCTCTTTGCTGTCCAGGGAAATGCTGGGAGCCTCGACATACCCGGAGAGAGCTCGCAATACGCGCGGCTCGCCGAAGGGTTGATCCGGAGAGGCTCGCGTGGCGACCATGATGCGCAGGCTGGGCCGCCCGGCGCGAAGGCTGGCGCGAGTGAAATACAGCTCCCGGCCGTCTGCGGAGATGCACGGTGCGTACTGGAGCGCGCCGGTGTTGATGTTCTTCATGATTTCGGCGCTGTTGGGAAGCAGGTCGAATGCGTCGTCTCGCAACCTCGCAACCATCAATTCGGATTTCTTCGGCGCCGGCGCTCCGGGAAAGATGACTGCCCTGGAGATGTAAAGGGTCTGTCCATCGGGGCTGATGCCGGCATCCATGTTGACCGCGCCCGCGACTTCGGGACTGATGTTTCCTGACAGGGGACGGACATCTCTGACACCGTTTTCGTCGAAATCGCCGGTGTAGATGGAGTTCATGGTGCGGTCGTAGTCCCTCATCGTCGTGAAGTAGAAATGTCCTGCGATATCGACGCTGGCGACGGCATCGAGAGAGGGCGAGTTCACTCCGAGAAGTTCGCCAAGTGAGCGGAAGGCGAGTTTTCCGGTTCGGCGGGCCCAGTAGAGATTGGTATCGGTCTTTGGGTCGTTTTCGTTGTTGAAGAAGAGATACTGTCCGTTTGGCGAAATGAATGGTTCCATCGCGCTTCCCTGGTAGCCCGCGATGACCGCCGGCTCGGGATTTACGTAAAGGCTGCTCTGCTTTTCCTGGGCAACATCGGCGGGCAGAGCAGATTGATTCACTGGCGGGAGGGTCTTCAGAGCCTGGGCGGCTATGTTGCGGGCGCGGTCGAGCATGGCCTCGGCCTCATGCGCATGACCCGCGTCCAGCGCGGGCTTGACCTGTCGAAGAATGGCGAGAATAGCGGAGGGATCGCCGCCGTGGGTGGCGATGATTTCGATCTGCATTTCGGCTTCGGCTGCTTTGCTGCGTAGGCGGCGCTCCGTTCGCTTACGCGCGACGATAAAACCAGCGCATACCATGCAGGCGGCGAGAAGGAGAACCAGCAGGACGCGCAGAATTCTCATGGGAGGACATTCATTTGGCGAATGGCCGGCCGGGAATTTTGCCTTTTCCTTCTTTAATGGTGTGGAGCTGGCCCGCGGCGAGTCCCGCGTACGATTCCTTCGCCCCGCTCGGCCAATAGATTTCAACGTCGGCGGAAGTGGCGGCGCCGAGGCCGAAGTGCAGGCGCGGATCGTTGACGGAAAGATAGCTGATCTGGCTGGTGACCGCCTGCGCCTGAACTTTGCCGCCATAATGGACAAGCACGCGCGCGCCGATCGCGCTGCGGTTGCTCTTCGTGCCCTCCAGTCGAATCTTGATCCAGTGATGGTCGGGTGGCGCATCATTGCGTAACAGCGACGGTGGCTCATTGCGGTTCATGATGAGCACATCCATGTCACCGTCGTTGTCGAAGTCGCCGAACGCGGCGCCGCGCGATGAGTGACGGGCGGAGATGGCGGGTCCGGCCTCGTCGCTCAGCTCCTTATATGTGCCGTCGCCCTGATTGCGAAACAGGATCCGGGGAGTGCGGCGCGGAAAGCGAGTGGGGAAGACGCTTTCCAGCTCCGGATAGACAGTGCCGCTGACGATGAGGATGTCGGGATAACCGTCATTGTCGAAGTCGACCAGATCGGTTCCCCAACAGATATAGCGGCGTTCGACGGCCAAACCGGCGGCGACCGAAACATCGTCGAAGTTGCCCTTGCCGTCGTTGTGGTAGAGCCCGGTGGACTGGTTGTAAAAGTGAGTGCGAACGATGTCGAGATGGCCATCGAGGGTGGAATCGCCGACACCGACGCCCATGCCGCTCATGCGCTGTCCATCGGAGGAGACGGCGATGCCGCGCAGCAACGCTTCTTCGCGGAAGGTGCCGTCGTGGTTGTTCATCAGCAGGTAGCTGAACGTGGCGTCGCAGGCCAGGAAAATGTCGGTCCAGCCGTCCTCGTCAACGTCGAGCGCGACCGCGGTCAGGCCGTAAGAACCGGTGAGCGCGCCGATGCCGGATTCTTTGGAGACATCGGTAAAAGTTCCGTCGCCGTTGTTGCGGAAAAGGTACTGCTTCAGTGGCGGCATGCCCATGGGACCGCAGTTGACGGGCAGGCCCTCGTAATTGCAGTTGGGAATCTGCATCGAAGGTTTCGGGCCGTGGACCAGATCGACGTCGAGGTAATTGGCGACGAACAGGTCCAGCAGGCCGTTGCGATTGCGCTCGATGAACGTGCATCCGGAGGCGTAGCGAATGCCCGGCTGAAGGAGCCCGGCTTTTTCAGTGACGTCGGTGAAGGTGCCGTTGCCGTTGTTATGGTAGAGGCGATTCTGGCCGTAGTAAGTGACGAAGAGGTCGTCGAAGCCATCGTTGTTGTAATCGCCGGCGCAGACACCCATGGCCCAGCCTGCGTCGCCGAGTCCAGCTTTTTCGGTGACGTCGGTGAAGGTCCCGTCGCGGTTGTTCTTGTAAAGGCGATTGCTGGCCCCGGCAGGAACGCCGTCGAGGCGGCGGCCCGTGAGCAGAAAAATATCCATCCATCCATCGTTGTCGTAGTCGATGAAGGCGCAGCCGGTACCCATGACTTCGAGGATGTAGGCGGACTTGTCGTCCTCCCCGTAGAAGGTGGGGTGGGTGAGTCCGGCGGCAGAGCCGACGTCAACGAAGCGGGAAAAAGGCGCAGCGGATGCAGGTGCGGCGCGCATGCCACGCGGCAGGAGCGAAGGGGCAAGAGCGGCGGGCAGGGTGCGGAGCAGGCGTCGTCTCGTCCAGGAGCTCATCATCGGGTCGCGAATTGGGCGGAGTTTTTCAGTTGTGCGGCTGCTGGCTCTGCGCGGCAGCCAGATCGTGGCTGAGCTGCTGCGCTTCGCTGTTCTGAGGATCGAGATGGAGAGCACTGGCGACCGCCTGCTCGGCTTCGGGGAACTTCGACTCCATGCCCAGCGTGGCGGCGAGGCTGATCCAGGCCTGCGTGAATGCGGGAGCGGAGGCGACGGCCTGGCGGAAGTGCGATTCAGCGGAAGTGTAGTCGCCGCGGCGCGATTCAAGATAACCAAGCTGGTTCTGCGCGAGGGCGATGGTGGGATCGATGGCGACTACTTTTTCAAGCACCGATTGCTCGCCGTCGGTATCGCCCGCCTGGTCGAGGGTGGTCGCCAGGCGGTAGCCGATCAGCGCATTTTGGGGCGCGGCGGCAAATGCCTCCTTATATAGATCGACAGCGTGCTGCGTGTCGCCTTTGGCAAGCGCCTGCGCCGCCTCGGCGGCCTTGCTCACGGCCAGCGTGGTGCTGTCTTTGTCTTTTACCGCCTGCTGGTAGCGCAGCATCTCCTGCTTTGCCTCCTCGGTCTGGCCGAGCGCGCGTAGAACGCTGGCCAGCTCGAAGTGGGTCTCGGGCTCGCTGTTGCCCAGCTCGAGGGCCTTCTCCAGATGGGCCTTTGCATCCGCGGGGTTGTGCAGGCGCGACAATGCGATGCCGAGATTGGCTTCGACGCTCTGCTGGCCGGGATCGGTGGCAAGAGCCTCGGTGAGGTGATCGCGGGCCGCGGCAAAGTCACCGGCCTGGCGCTCCATCACCCCATTGAGGTAGAGGGTGTCGTAAGCATGCGGAGCTTCGGCGAGAAGCTTATCTCCAACCGGCTTCGCGGGGCCCCAGTCGCCGTTGAGCACGAGCGTGCGCAGGTACGAAGTTTGGGCGCTGACGTCGTTGGGATGGGCCTGATAAGTCTTCTGTGCGAGGTGCTCCGCGTCGAGGGTGCGGGAAACTTTGATGTAGAGCGCGACCAGCGCATTAGAGAGCCGAATGGAGTCCGGCGAGGACTCCATCGCGTGCGCGATGGCGCTGACCGCATCTGCCAGTTGCCCTTCCCGCGAATACGCAACGGCGAGATCGATGGCGAGATCTTCGTCCAGCTTCGCATTGTGCAGGAGCGCGATTTCGTCCGCGAAATCCGCCTTTGCCAGCAACGCCTGGCTGAGGCCGTGGAGGGCCATGCTGGACGTGGGATCGATGCCGAGAGCGGCGCGCCATTCGGAATCAGCGTCCCCGGGCTCAGACAGCCGCGCAAAGATCGAAGCAAGAAGCAGATGCGGCTTGAGGACGGTGGGGTCAGTGCGGATGGAACGCTGGAGCGGTGCGACTGCGTCTCTGAAATCCTGTGACTCGTAAAGGCTGAGGCCGAGGAGGTAATTGATCTGGGCGGAGTGGGGATCGAGGCGGAGACCTGAGCGAAAAGCCTGCTGAGCGCACGCGAACTGCTTGCGGTCGCCGAACCAGTTGCCCAGCTCGGTCCAGGTTTGCGCGTCAGGATGAGCCCGCAGCCGGCTGGCGATGGCCGCCGGTTTGGTGCACGTTGAGGACCCGGGTGCGCAAATGCCGTCGCGGATCGTCCACGCCAGAAACCCGATCAGCAGGATTGATGTTCGGCGGCTGAGGGGGGTGTGGCGAGCCGGAGAGAAATTGCGGGAGGCAACCATCGCGCGAGGGATTTTCGAGGATCTCCAGAAGCAACGATACTCAACCGAAAGGCGCAGGGGCAAGGGGATTCCGGTTAGTTTGGGAATGGCTCGCCAGCCTTCACGATGCGAATCTGGTGATCGGTGAAATGGAGATAGCCGCCCGGCAGGGTGACCTTCGGCATGTGGCAGCTCACGCAGTTCGCCGTCGCCGTGGGACAGGTCTTCGCTTTGCCGCTGCTCGTAGGCCGCGCCGACGCTGCGTGGCAGGCGAGGCATTTGGAATCGTAGGAAGCGTCGTTGCGGATGAGATCTTTATGGGGATCGTGGCAGGCGATGCAGCTGATGCGCGGGTCTGTGCCATTAAAGCAGCGGCTGTTGGCGAGGCGGTAGGGCTGAAAGCGGACGTCGGGCAATCCGCGCCAGCCGTTGCGCACAACCGTTTCCCATGAGCGATGACACTGGCCGCAGAAGTTGGAGAGCGATTCGGAGGTCATGTCCTGCAGACGAGGCGGAGTCGTGCTGAAGTCGCCCACGGCGGCGTCCTCCGCGTGATCCAGCGCGCCCTCGTGGCAATGTGCGCAGGCGACGCCCGGATGGATGGTGTTCAACGTGAGCTTGTGTGAGGTGATGGCATTGCTGGCATGGCAACCAAAGCAGAGCTTCGTGTCCATGGTGGTGAGCTCACGGCCCATAGCTTCCTGCAGCGTCTGCGGAGTCAGGCGCTCGTCGCCCGTGGTGATGCCCAGTCCATTCGCGGAGGGATAGAAGCTGACGATACTTTCGTAGAACTTGCCGTCCTGCTCGAAGACCCATGTCTGCGCCTGCGCGCCGAAGCTCCAGTGAATGGGCATGGAAATGGTGCTGGCGCCGTCGGTGACTTTGTAGACGCTTTGCCCGTTGTGGGTTTCAACGGTCCACGTGTAAGCGCCCGTGTGAAAGCTGAGAAGTGGATGGCCGTCGAGGACAGGGTCAGCGCCAGGCAGCTCCACCGCGTGGGCCATCGGTGTTTCCGGCTGCATCGCCTGGCCGCGATGGCAGCCGCCGCAGCTTGTCCCGCTGGAGTGACTCTGAGCCAGGGCGCTGGCGCAGGCGAATGCGAGCGCAGGAGGAAATGCGCGGCGCAGGAATCGCAGAACTGGTGAGGTGTTATTGCGCAGGCGGCGCCCCCTGTTGGCCCATCGCAGGGGCGGGTTTGCTCGACGCCTGGGTGAGTTGCAGGCAGGCGAGACGCTCGCGGCGAGCATCGTCTTCGCGTCCCGATTCCGAATAGGCGCGCGCCAGCGCGATGTGAATCTCGAGGTTCCGCGGGTCGAGGGCGAGCGCGTTTTCGAGGGTCGCCGTTGCGGACTTCACGTCGCCCGTCTCGAGCAGAGCCCGCCCCAGAGAAAGCTGCGCCATGGGCAGCGTGGGCGCTTCTTCGGCAGCCTTCTTCGCTTCAGGGAGAGCTTCACCAGGGTTGTTTTCCATCAGGAGAGCCCACGCGAGCATGGTGTGGTCCACGGCGTTGGCGGGATCGACTGCGAGCTCACGTTGGAATTCCGCGACCGCGGCGTCCTGATCGGTGGGATAGAGGAGATACCCCCAGGTGTAATGAACATTGGCGGCCGCGGGATAGCGCTGGACGAAGGTTTGGAAGGCCTGGGCAGCGGCTTGTTGATCGCCGGAGAGAAGAAGGAAGGTCGCGTTGCCGGCGAGAGCGATCATGTCACGCTGCGCGGGGCCGGCGTCTTTCGGAAACTGAGGAATGCGCAGCGTCGCGAGGCCAACTGCTACGAGCAGCTCCTCGTTCGAGAGGTGCTGGCGCGCGAAGTAGCCGTAAGCGGTGAGCGCTTCTTCGAATCTCCCCAGCTTCGTCAGCAGCTGTCCTTCGTGGTAGCGGAGGATCTGCGTGTTGCGGGAATCGTCCGCGGCTCCGAGAGCGAGGGCGCGCTGCACATCGCTCAGCGACGGCTCAAACTGGCCAAGCTCAAATTCGCAGAGGCCGCGGAGCGCCGTTGCGGGCGCGGCATCGGGTACCAGGTTGAGGTAGTGGGTGAAGGCGTCTTTGGCCTGAGCGTAATCGTCGGCGCTGTAACGCAGTTGGCCCAGATACCACCAGCCGTCCGTCCATGACGGATTGAGGCGCAGTGCCTGCCCGTACAGATCGGAAGCGCGCGCAACATCGCCCGCCCGACGAGCGGCGTCCGCATCGGTTCTGAGCTGTTCAAAGGTTGATGGAGAAGGCTGGGGGGACTGTTGCGCTGCAGCGGTTGCGGAAACCGAAGCCGCAAAGGCCAGAGTGGCGAGGACGATCGCGAGAGCTCGATGACGGTTTCGGCTTGGCCGACCGATGACGGCGCGGGCCACTGACAACACCTCCGGACTGCCCCCTTTTTGACGAAATCCGACCGTTCAGGATACGCGGTTGTTGGGTGATCGTAGCACATGGCGGCAGGCATGGCCCACCCCGTCCAGGCTGCGAAAAGTCCCTGATTCTGGACATTTTAGCGGTTGGCCTGGACGGCTAACAGGTGCTTTCCCTATGAGTTATGGGTGAACGGAGATTTCCCCTTGACAATCATATTTGCCGCGGCGTAGAAACTCGGGTCAGCATCGGGCTAAACCGTTTGACAGCAGTCTGCGCATTGACACGCAGGTGTGAAGTTTAGTTTTGAGCGCTCGAGTAAGGATAAGCCGAGGAAGAATTCGGCTTAATTAAAACAACAACGATAGCAAGGTCCATGCACGATTCACAGGAGGCACCACGTATGAATTCCATCAGACGACTGGCCGCAGTGTGTTCGCATATGCCAGGCTCGCTGGTTATCCTTTCAGGACTGCTGATTCTGGGGCTGGTGATGTTCACCACCGTTCCCAGCCATGCTCAGCAGCTGACCGGAACGATTAGCGCGACGGTTTACGATTCGTCCGGCGCGGTCGTACCCGCGGCAACCATCACCCTGAAGAACTCCGAGAGCGGCGACGTTCGGCGCACCGTTTCTGACGGCTCGGGATACTTCACGTTTACGGCGGTGCAGCCAGCGACCTACAGCATTTCGGTCGGCGCCAAGGGCTTCACGACCTGGGAACTGACCGGCATCGTGATCAACCTGGGCGATTCCAAAACAGTGCCGAACATCGCACTGAAGGCAGGCGCCAGCAACACGACGGTTGAAGTCGTGGCTGACAAGAACGTCGAAGTGCCTGTCGATACGCCTGAAATCAGCGACACAATGAACGCGGAGCAGATCGAAGATCTGTCTCTGGAAGGCCGCGACGCCGGTGAATTGCTGAAGATGATGCCGGGCACGGCTCTGGCCAACGGCACGGGCACCGGATCGGGCTTTAACCCAAAGACCACGGGATCGAACAGCGGCCCGGTAGGCGACTACGCCATCAACGGCTTCTCGCCTTACGGCACGATGGCGTACATGCTGGATGGCGCGAACCTGGTGGATCCGGGCAACGCCGGAACCCAGATTGCGAACATCAACACCGACATGGTGCAGGAAGTGAAGACGCTGACCGGCAGCTACGGCGCGGAATACGCCTATGGCCCGGTGATCTTCGAAGCCTTCAGCAAGTCGGGCGGCAAGAACTTCCACGGTGAAGGCTACACCTACGCCCGCAACTCTTCGCTGAACGCCTGGGAGTCGTACACCAAGCAGTCGTACCTTTCCAGCATCACCAACTCGACGACACCGGCGCAGGCCTCAGCTCTGGCCGCGGCAGATTTCCCGTACGAGTACTTCTATTACATCGGCGGAAACGTCGGCGGTCCGGTGATCTTCCCGCATTTCAACCGGAACCACGACAAGCTGTTCTTCTGGGGCGGCTACGAGTACATGATCCAGCACCCCAACAACCCAATTCAAAACTACAACGAGCCGACCCAGGATCAGCAGAACGGTATTTTCGACAAAGCGTCGAACCCGTCTTCCAACAACGGCAACTACAGCTACGCTTACATGCTGCCCTGCCAGACGTGCAGCGGCCTGGCGGCGGACAAAAACTGGACGACGGATTCCAGCGGCAACATCCACATCCCGACCACTGATTTCGATCAGAACATCACCGGCGTGCTGAAGCTGTATCCGCTTCCGAACGTCACTCCCAATGCCGGCAACGGGTGGAGCAACTACGCTTACGCTCCGAGCATTCCACAGAACCGCTGGGAAGCGACCGGCAAGCTGGACTACGCCATCACCGAAAACACAAAACTGAGCGGAACCTACGCATACCAGAACGAAGTCGATCAGCATCCGATCACCATCTGGTGGGCGCCGCCAAACACGCTGCCTTATCCGGCGCCGGTGACGGCTGCGACCAACTCGCAGGTCATTCTGGGCAACTTCACGCACCAGTTCGGCGCGACCACCACGAGCGAGACGGTGTTTACGCTGTCGCGCTACATCAACCCCAACAAGCTCGGCAACAACGCCGCCAACCGGAGCACGGTGGGAATGAGCGGAGTATCCGGACTGTTTGGTCACACCTCGACCCAGATGCCGAACATCGTCGGCCCCTGGGAAGGTGCGCTCTCCAACATCGATCAGGAGCCGATGGATGGCCCGTTCGATGGCGGATCGTTTGGCGCGCTGAAGCAGGTACCCCAGTTCTACGAGACGGTCAGCAAGGTGATCGGAACCCACACCGCGAAGGCCGGCTTCTACTGGTCACAGCCGTATAACAGCCAATCGAGCGGTTGCGACAGCGGCTGCGAAGATCAGGGCCAGTTCAACGTGGGATGGCCGGCAAACTACGGCACCAACAACGTGGTTTCCGACTTCGAACTGGGCCGCGTCGCGAACTATGAGCAACAGAGCGGCGTGCCTCTCGATAACTTCCAGATGAACCAGTGGTCAATCTGGGCGCAGGATTCCTGGAAAGCCAACCGGCGCCTCACTCTGAACCTCGGATTGCGTGCCGATCATGAGGGCCAGTGGTACGGTGAACCGGCCGGTCAGCAGGTCTGGGTGCAATCGAGTTACGTCGACTCGGTCACGGCGCCTGCGAATACCGGTCTGGCGTGGAATGCTGTCGACAAGAACGTTCCACTCTCCGGATTCACCTCGCCGTTGTTCTACTACGATCCGCGCGTAGGACTGATCTACGACATCCGCGGCACCGGCAAAACGCTGTTGCGCGCCGGTTACGGGGCCTATCGTTATCAGATTTCGGTCAACGAAGCGACCAGCAACAACGTAGGCGACGGCCCGAAGGGCGTCGTCAACTACACAACGCCCAAGGCGTTCGTGGGCTATGCAAACGCCGCCACTGGAGGCACACCGCCGACCTCGGTGAGTGAATCTTCATGGCTGGGCAACGCCTCCATCGGTGCCGATCTGCTGGGCGACGACCGGGTCCCGTTCACCGGGGACTGGAACCTGTCCATCGAT
>JBEKIN010000031.1:0-22381 GCA_050011735.1 Acidobacteriaceae bacterium
CGATATCGTCGAGTCCAGCGGGGAAGGGATGCTCGGGGGCGAGGCGATAGAGGATCGCGACGACTTTGATGTTCGTGAGGTTGGCGATGGGGATGGATTCGGTCCAGGAGCCGGAGTCGGAGTTAAAGCCGCCGCCATGGATATTGAGGAGGACGCGGTCGGGATCCATGCCAGCGAGCGGCGTGACGATGCGGACGGGAACGCCGGCGATGGTGCTTTCGGAGCGGTTCACTGGATAGAGCTGCGCCGAGACGTCGCCCGCGTGGTTTTGCCAGAGGTCAGTGCCGCGGCGGCGTTCTTCGAGGCTTTGCGGCTTGGCGGCGTCGGAAACCTGGCGCGAGAGAGATTTCTTCGATTCAGGGCTGAGATCCGGAGGAACAGGGATAACGCGGGTGATATGCGCAGTGCCGTCGGTGTCGATGTAGCTGGTATCGGTGTTGGGGGCCGGGGCCGCGGTGGTGCCTGCCTGCTGGGCGAAGAGTGCTGGGGAAGAGAGCAGAAGAGCGGCGGCGAGAAACTTCACAGGTGTTTCTCCTAGGTGAGACTGGCCGACGCAGGATATCAGAGGCGAGGGACCAGAAAGCGAAAGGCCCGCTTTCCAGCGGGCCTGCTTCAGAGGCATGGGAGGGGAAGCCGGGGGGTCGATTGTGGGGTCTTGCGGAAACTGCTCCGCAAGATGTTACGAGGAGAGAATCGGTACAACCAGGTAGGTTGGTAACGCCTGAAGTAGCCTCTGTTGTTACAGGTATAGATGCAGATTCGCGGGTGGAGTTGGCTGTTTCTGAAGAATATTTCCGCTGCATCAATAATCTGTTAAATGAGTCGCTTATGGATAAATATTGGAGTTTTGGTTGAAGTCGATCGATGGGTTGCCCACAGGGTCATTCGACCTTGTAGAGCTTTGCGGCGTGCGGCGGGACGGTGGCCTCGATGTGATCGAGGCGTCCGAGGTCTTCACGCTGCCACAGGTCACGCACGGGGTGGTGGCCGAGCTGGAGGCCAAGATCCGGCCAGGAATAGTTGAAGGACAGAGGTGCGTCGGAGAGGTTGAAGATGGCGACATAATCGCCGCCGTGTTCGGGCGCTGAAGCCATCCAGACGACGGTGTCTTCCTTCTGAATGACGGGACGATTGTTCTCGGAATACTGGTCGACAGCGATCACCTCAGGATTGGTGATGGCCGATTCGGTGAACGAATCCATCTTGAGGAGGTTGGTTCCGATGAAGAGCGGTGAGCGGGCGATGGACCAGAGCGTCATCATGGTGCGGACTTCATCGTGGGTGAGGCGCGATTGGCGAGGCTGACCCCAGCCTGGATTGGGTCCGAGCCAGCCGATGGGGAGCATGTCGGCGTCGGGCCAGTGGCCGGGACCGGCGAAGGGCTGCCATTTTGTGATGAGCGCGAACTGGTTCTTTTCCGATTGCGGGAACTGCGGGGCGTCGAGAGGTTTTTGCCAGAGGTCCCACATGTCGTCGGAGATGCGCCAGAGCTGCGCGGTGCGGACAGCGTCGGCGGCGGCTTCGATGGGCGTGGGACCGGGCGAGAGGCTGAGCACGATGGGGCGGCCGCTTTGGCTGAGAGCACTGCGCATCATGTGAATCTCGTCCGCCTTCCAGGGGCGGGAGATGCAGTCGACTTTGAGGTAGTCGACGCCCCATTTTGAGTAGAGATCGGCGACGGAATCGTAGTAAGCCTGTGCAGCCTTGTTGTTCTTCAGGCCGTAGTTGTCGGAGTTCCACTCGCAGGTGTCGGTGGTGTCGGCGGCATCGGCGGCGCTGAAGTGCGAACCAGCGATGCCGAGGTTGCGGCTGACTGCTTCACGCGGGATGCCACGCACGATGTGAATGCCGAACTTGAGGCCGAGAGAATGCACCCAGTCCGACAAAGGGCGGAAGCCTTTGCCGCCGGCGGCGGAAGGGAAGCGGTTGACCGCGGGCAGGTAGAGGCCATCGTCAGAGAGGGTATAGTCCTGATGGCCGGCTGGATTCTCGGGGTGCTGCGCGAACCAGCCCTCGTCGATGACGACATACTGCCAGCTAAAGCGCTGCAGGTTGTTGTGAAACCAGGTGACGCTGTCGCGGAACTGCGATTCATTGATGGTGTAGCCCCAGGCGTCCCAGCTGTTCCAGCCCATGGGCGGGGTTTGGACGATGACGCTCATGTCCTGACGAGCGGGCGAGCCGGTGACGGCAACTACGAGAAAGGCAAGGATCGCCGGCAAAGTGAATTTTGCTGCGCCGCTGCGCATGACCTCTAACCTCGTTCGGAAGTCGACTGCCGAGTTGCTTGCGCGACCTCTTTTACCCTACACCCGGAAGCATGTGCCGCTGGGGTATACTCCTTTTTCTATGCGGGTATCAGTGATTCTGCCGGCGGCCGGTCTGGGCACGCGGATGACGCCGGGCCACACATCGCATACGTCGCCAAAGCAATTCCTGGAACTGGCCGGAACGCCGATTCTGATTCGCACGCTGCGGACCTTTGCCGAGGTGCCGGAGGTGACGGCGATGATTGTTGCGGTGCGCGCCACGGAGATGGAGCGCCTGACGGCGCACATCTCGGAGCACGGGTTTGCGGACCGGGTCCGCGTGGTGGAGGGCGGCGACACACGCCAGGAGAGCGTGTTCAATGCGCTGAAGGCACTGAATTGCGGCGAAGACGACATTGTCCTGGTGCACGATGCGGTGCGTCCGCTGATTGAGCCTGCGGTGATTCGCCGCGTGATCGAAGCGGTGGAAAAACACAACGCGGCCATTGTCGGGCTGCCGGCGCTGGACACGATCAAGCAGGTGGAACGGACGGCGGATGGGGCGATTATCACGGCGACGATTCCGCGGGAGTACATCGTGCAGGCGCAAACTCCGCAGGGCTTCCGGTATGGTTTGCTGCGTAGAGCGTTCGCGGAGGCCGAAGCGGATGGATTTGTGGGGACCGACGAAGCCAGTCTGGTGGAGCGCGCGGGTAGCCAGGTGTTCGTCGTCCTCGGTTCGGCATCCAACCTGAAGATCACTCAGCCCGGCGATCTGGAGCTTGCCGAGTTTTATTTGGCGCATCGCGGGAATTCGCACTAGCCTTTTTCGGCGGCGGCTTGCATTCAGAGCGGGCTGATATACCCTGAAGTTGGACGGGATCGCGCATGGACATCCGCATCGGTTACGGCTGGGATTCGCACGCATTCAAGGCGGGAGTGCCGCTGAAAATCGGCGGTCTCAGCATCGATCATCCGGAGGGGCTGGCCGGCCATTCGGACGGCGATGTGCTGCTGCATGCGCTCACCGACGCGCTGCTGGGTGCGGTTTCGGCGGGGGACATCGGGAGCTTTTTCCCGCCGGGCGATCCGAGGTGGAAGGACGCGAACTCAGCGATCTTCCTCAACCTCGCGATCGAGGAAATTGAGAGCGCGGGTTACCGGATCGTCAATGTGGACACGACGCTGGTGCTGAATGCACCAAAGATCGGACCGATTTCGAGCGAGATGCGGGAGCGCGTGGCGGAACTGCTGGGAATTGCCCCGGCGAACGTCGGCATCAAAGCGAAGACTCCGGAAGGACTGGACGCGAACCACGTGGCGCAGGCCCATGCTGTGGTGCTGCTGGAGCGCATCGAGGAGCCGGGCGATCTGCAGACGATGAGCGCCGTGATGGAAAGCCAGCGGCAGCTCGAGGATGTGGTCCGCGACCTGGTGAGCCAGGTGCACGGTGTCCCCGTGAAGGCTCCGTTCGACACAGAAGACATTACCTAGAGCCGGTCGATTCCGGTGTCGCGCTCCGGCGGAGATTCCTTCGTTGGCAGGACCACTTGCAGCGTCAGCGCGCCTCGATGTGATGAATGTCGCTGACAGTTTCATGCGCGGCAGCGTAGCCTGGGCCGCAATCAGTGAGGTCTGCCCGTGGCGACCATCAGCCCTGCAATTCTGGAAGAAACTCTGCGCACTTTGCCCGGTGACACAGTGCGCCAACTTCAGCGGCGCTTTGCCGAGCGCTATGACCTGCAGATGCTGGTGCAGGCGGCACGGGAGGTTGCGCGCGGGCTGGCGAACAGTCCTGGTCGTTCGCGCCACAGGTTCCAGAGACGATGCGCGCATTGAACGAATCGGTCGAGGGACGCATCTCCGACCGTCCGCCACTGACGGCGGATTTGCCGCTCGATGTGCCTGTCGCCGATCGCCGATAGAGTACAGGAATCGGATCGGCAACACACGTATGATCGCATTAGCGAAATGACGGAGATAGTCCCCCATCGAAAGGTGGAAGACAGTCCATACCGGAGTTGAGTAAGGTGGACGAGGCCTTGCATTCTCACTCAGACCCCAGCGCTTTTGATCCTCCAGAAAACCGGCGACTGCGCGCTATGCGTGTGGCAAGGCGGCGTCTTACGGCTGCGCTGCTGGCATGCTCTTTGGGCGTTCTGTCGGGCTGCCGCTCGGGCCTGCCGAAGGCGCAATCGGCCGAGTACGCCCGGTTCGTTCAGGCATTTTATGTGGGGTTGGCCGCGATGGAAGTTGGAAACGATGTGCGGGCGGAAAGCTCGTTTACGCAGGCGACACAGCTGGCTCCGGGGGAACCAGCAGCCTGGGCGGACTGGGGAATTTTGGCGCTTCGGCAGCGCAACTTCGAGCAAGCGAAGCAAAGACTTGACCGGTCGCACACCCTGCTGCCGCACAACGGGCAGATCGACGCCGATCTGGGCGCTCTGGAAAGCGCACGCGGGAATTCGGCGGCGGCGATTGCCGATTTCCGCGAGGCGGTTCATCTCGACGCTCACAATGTGCGCGCGCTTTATCAGCTGGCGCTGGAAGTGGAGCGCCAGGGCGGCCCGGACAGCGAGGCGCAGTTTCAGCAACTGATCGAGCAGATCCTTGAGGCTCATCCAAGCAATTTGCCCGCACTGCTGGAACTGAGCCGGATTGCGGCGAAGCGCGGCGACGTGGCGACCCTGCATTCGGCTGTCGACCGCATCGCGGCGCAGTCCGCTGACTGGTCCTCTGCGGCTCGGCAGCAACTCAGCGCGCTGGAAAATGCGGCAGAGGCCGCTCCGGGGACTGCGGCGCTGCAGAGCATCTTTCTCCGCAACGTGCTGATGCAGGTCCCCAGCTTTCGGCAGAGCCTGACGGTGATTCGCGCGCAGCCTGGCGAGGAGGCGCAACCCTTCCAGAACTTCCTGCGGTTGCCGGCACCGAGCTCACTCCCTGCGCCGGCCGATGTGGCGATGCGCTTCGTTCCCGAAGCGCTGCCCAACCCGCCGGGGCAGAAGTGGGATTGGATCGGCGCAGTTTCGCTGAACGATCAGCTGGAACCCACCGTGATCACCGCGAACGCCGCGACGGTGAGCCTGATCGGTGGCCCTTCGTTTCCGTTTCCTGGCGGGCCGGGCCGAATACCGCCGGGGCCGGAGTCGATCGTGCCGATGGATTTCAACTACGACTTCCAGACCGATCTCGTCCTGGCCGGGGCGGGTGGCGTGCGTTTCATGCGGCAGGACTCTCCCGCGAAGTTCACGGATGTAACGCCACAGACGAAGTTGCCCCGTTCCATTGTGGATGGCGATTACACAGGAGCATGGGCTTTGGACATTGAGGCGGACGGCGACCTGGATGTGCTGCTGGGTGCGCCGAGCGGAGTACCAACCGTGCTGCGCAACAACGGCGACGGAACCTTCACACCGATTCATCCGTTTTCCGGAATCTCCGGCGTTCGGCAGTTTGTATGGGCCGATCTGGACAACGACGGGAATCCCGACGCGTCGTTTCTCGATGGCGATGGACACCTGATTTTGTTCCACAACGAGCGGTCGGGGAATTTTCAGGAGATCGCGGCGCCGGCAAATCTGGACGTGGTGAAGGCCCTTGCGGCTGCCGATTCGCGCAGCAGCGGCAGGCTCGATTTGCTGGTGGTTCGCGCGGACGGGGCAATTCTGAGGCTGACCCGCGATGGTGAATTCCTGACGCAAGCAGAGATTGCGCGCGTGCCGAACGCCACGACCGTCCTGAACGGTTCGGTTCGTCTCGAAACGGCGGACCTGGATAACAACGGGGCGGTGGATTTGCTGCTCACGACAGACAGGCAAAGCGAAACGCTGATCTGGCTGGGCAATCAGGATGGCAGCTACACGCTGATGGATCATCCCGCGGAGGGAGAGGGCATCTTCGCAGCAGCGGACGTGGATCATACCGGCCGTCTCGATTTGCTGGGGCTCGATGCCGGTCGCCAGCCGGTAAAGGCCGTGAACCATGGGACGAAGAACTATCGCTGGCAGGTGGTCCGGACGCGGGCGGTGACGGCTACCGGCGATCAGAGAATCAACTCCTTCGGCGTTGGGGGCAAGGTGCAGATTCGCTCCGGTCTGCTGCTCCAAGCGCAGCAGATCACGGGCCCTCAGGAACACTTTGGCCTGGGCACGTGGGCTGAGACAGATGTGGCTCGCATTCTCTGGCCGAACGGTGTGGTCAACGCCGAGTTTGCTATCAACGCCGACCAGGAAGTGCTGGCGCAGCAGCGACTGAAGGGATCGTGCCCCTTCCTGTTTGCCTGGGACGGCAAAGGAATGCGCTTTGTGAAGGACACGGTTCCGTGGGGATCGGCGATCGGCCTGCGCATCAACGATCTTGGTTCGGCGCGCATCGCCGCAACCGAGGAGTGGTACAAGATTCCGCGACAGGACCTTGTGCCGCGCGATGGCGCATACGATCTAAGCATCACGGGCGAGCTCTGGGAAACGTATTACTACGACTGGCTTGAACTGATGACGGTGGATCATCCGCAGGGGACCGAGGTCTTTGTGGATGAGCGCTTCGTCGTTCCTCCGGTCAAGCTGGCGATCACGGTGACCGGCGAGCCGCACGCCATCGCGCACGCGGTCGACGATCGGGGTAATGATGTGACCGAGATTCTGCGCTCGCTCGACGGACGCTATCTCGACACCTTCGGCCGCGGCCAGTATCAGGGCCTGACGCGGGATCATTTTGTCGAGATCGATCTGGGCAACGACGTTCCGAAAGATGGGCCGCTCTACCTGATCGCGCGCGGCTGGGTGCACCCGTCGGACTCCTCGATCAACGTGGCGCTCGGCCAGGGACGTCACGAACAACCCGAGCCCTTGACCCTGGAAGTTCTGGACGGGCATGGCGGGTGGGCTGTCGCACGCCGCAATCTGGGATTTCCGGCGGGGCGCAACAAGATTTGCCTTATCGATCTGACGCGTGTGTTCCGGTCGGGCACACCGCGGAAAGTGCGGCTGCGGACGAATCTCGAGGTTTACTGGGATCAAATCCAGTGGGCCCGCGGGTTACCGGAAACGCCTTTGCGAGTCATCCACGCCGAGCCGTCGATGGCCGACCTGCATTATCGCGGCTACTCGACCATTCATCAGGCGAATGCGTCGTCGCCGGAGATTCCGGATTACGACCATCTGGCGTCAACTACGCAGATCTGGCCGGACCTCGAGGGTTATTACACGCGCTACGGCGATGTGCGGGAACTGCTGCGGAAGATTGACGACCGGTACGTGATCATGAACGCCGGCGATGAGATATCGCTGCGTTTCCCTGCACCTGCGGCGCCCAAGGCCGGCTGGGTGCGCGACTATGTGATCGCGGGCGACGGCTGGATCAAGGACGGCGATTACAATTCGACGAATTCAGCGACTGTACTGCCGTTGCCCTGGCACGCGAGGACCGTCTACGACACACCACCGGCGCTGCTCGAAGACGAGTGGGCCTACCGCCATTACCCAGAGGACTGGTTGACCTGGCAAACGCGATATGTCTCGCCGGAGCCGTTCCGTGACGCGCTGAATGCTCGCGGGAACGTTGCGATGGAGGCGGCGCCCCCACGATGAAACGAGTTTCGCTAGCGCGGGTTTTGCTCACGGTCGTGTTTGCGGGCATGCTGGCCACGCCAGCCATCATGCGCCGGTATTCTTCGCAGCGCGGCGAGCCGGCGTCGGTGCATACCGATTGCCAATCGGCTCTGGCGCGGTACGGATTCTGCTTTGAGGAAGTCTCGAAGCAGGCGGGAATCGACTTTGTTCATGAGGCCCCGGTTCTCGATCCCAAGCTGAACGGCATCATGCCGGAAGTCGCGTCGATGGGCGCTTCGGTGTCGATCGTGGATTTCGACCGCGACGGCTGGCCCGACATTTACGTCACCAACAGCCGCGTCGGCAGCATGAATCATCTGTACCGCAACAACCACGATGGCACGTTCACTGATGTTGCGGCGCAACTGGGCATTGCCGACGTCAACCGTCCCGCCACCGGGGTTTCCATGGGCGCGGTGTGGGGCGACTACGACAACGATGGCTATGAGGATCTCTTCCTCATCAAGTGGGGAAAGCCGGAGCTGTTCCACAACGACGGCGGTAAGGGCTTCACGCGGGTGACCGAGACGGCCGGCCTGCCGCCATGGATCAATGCAAACACCGCCGTGTGGCTTGACTACGATAACGACGGCAAGCTGGATCTTTTTGTCGGCGGCTATTATCCGGAAGACGTGAACCTGTGGCGCCTGGCCAACACGCGCATGATGCCGGAGAGCTTTGAGTATGCGAAGAACGGCGGTCGAAAATATCTCTTCCACAATTTGGGAAACGGCCGCTTCGAAGAGGTCAGCGCAAAGGCGGGCATCAGCAGCCGCAGGTGGGCGCTAGCCTGCGCTGCCGCCGATCTGCAGGGGACCGGCTATACGGATTTGTTTGTCGCGAACGATTACGGGGTGTCGGAGCTTTACCTGAACGACCACGGTCATTTTCACGAGGCAGGAGCTGACACAGGTGTCGGCTTCGCGCCCAAGAGCGGAATGAATGCGTCGTTTGGCGACATCTTCAATCAGGGCCGGTATTCCATTTACGTTTCAAATATCTCGGAGGAGGGCGTACTGATTCAGGGAAACAATCTCTGGGTGCCGGAGGACGGCAGCGCCCTCCACTACCGGAACATGGCGCGCGACCTGGGAGTAGAACTCGGGGGATGGAGCTTCGGCGCGCAATTCGGCGATCTGAACAACGACGGCAATCTCGACTTGTTTCTCGAGAATGGATTTATCTCGGCATCGCGCACGCAGAGTTACTGGTACGATTTTTCGAAAGTGGCAGGCGGGAACAGCTCCATCATCAGCGATGCGTTGCACTGGCCGCCTTTCGACGGCCGCAGCCTGTCCGGCTATCAGCAAAAGAAAGTGTGGATCAACGACGGAGCCGGGAAGTTTGAAGATGTGGCGCAGGCGGTTGGCGTAACCGATCGCTATGATGGCCGGGCTGTGGCACTGGTGGATCTCTGGAACACGGGAACGCTGGACGCGGTGGTCGCTAACCAGCGCGGTCCGCTTCTGATCTATAAGGATGTGGTGGCTTCGGGTCGAGACTGGATTGAGTTCGACCTGGAAGGAACGAGCAGCAACCGCAGCGCGATCGGCGCGCAGGTGACGCTCTTCTGGAGTGGGAAAGAGCAGGTGCAGTTGGTCGCCGGGGGCAATGGGTTTGCGTCAGAAAATGACCGGCGGCTTCATTTTGGGCTTGGAGAAAATCCGCAGATCGAGAAGGCCGTGATCCGCTGGCCATCGGGGACCGTACAGACGCTCGATCATCTGACGCCGAACCGGCTGTACCACGTGAAGGAGCCCGCATGAATTCGCCGGCTGTCGCCGCGCCGCAATCCGCTCCGCCTCCGCGGGTACTATGGAAGACCCTGCTCGACAGCCGTTTCACGCCTCCGGTTTTCATTACTTTGATTCTCCTCGTCGGCAATCTTTCGTTCGGGATTCTGGAGAGCTACCAGAAAACGCTGCTGGCCATTGTCACGGCTATTGCGGGTGAGATGGTTCTGGGGCGCATCTTTCTTGGTAAATGGCTGCATCCGGCGAGCGCTTACATCACCGGGATCAGCGTGGGGATTCTGCTCCGTTCACCAGCCTACTGGACCTATGCTTTGTGCGCTGCCCTCTCGATCACATCGAAATACGCGCTGCGCTTTCGCGGCCGGCACATCTGGAATCCGTCGAACTTCGGCATTTGCGCGATGCTGTTTCTGGCTTCCGACGCGGTGGCCGGGCTGAGCATTCAGTGGGGCAACAATTTCGCGTCCCTGGTGGTGATCTGGGTGCTGGGATCGCTGATCTTGTGGCGCGCGCGACGTTTCCACATCACGGCAGTCTATGTCGTGTCATTTATCACGCTTTCGCTGGTGCGCGCGCACATCACCGGAGATCCATGGCAGGCGGAGGTTTCGCCGATTACCGGACCCATGTACCAGCTCTTCATCTTCTTCATGATCACCGACCCGAAGACCACGGTGCGTTCCCGCACCGGACAGTGCGTCGTGGCCTTTGCGATAGCGCTGGTGGAGTTCTTCATGCGGCTCGACAGCAGCATCTACGCGCCGCTGTACGCTTTGTTTTGGGTGGGACCGGCGGCTTTGTTGATCGAAATGTGGCTGGACGCCCGGCGCAAACGCGCGACCGCTCCTGTTACAGCTTTGGATCCGGCCGCAGCTCGTCCTTAGCCGGATTGTGCGGTTGAGCCTTCGGTGAAGCCGCAACGCGCGAGCATCGCCAGCACTTCCTCCCGCGTCGCGTCCAGCTTGTGCGCGCTCTCCAGCAGATCGCTGGCCTCGACGGGATACCAGTTGCGTCGCGCAGGGCGACCGAGACCGGCAACATTGATGGGTTCGATGGCGCTGAGAATCTCGCTGACAAAAGGCGACGACTCCGCGCCCGTCATCGGCTCATGCGCGCGATCGAGCAAGCGCGCGCATGCTGGCCCGAAAACAGGATGTTCGCAAAGAAGAAAGGATGACGCCAGATGCGGCTTGCGCAGTCGGCGCGCCGTTTCGGAATAACTGGCCACTGCAAAGTAAAGCAGCGACAGCGCAGCAAACAGCGGGAAATCGTTCATCGTGGCGTAGAGCGCGGCGATGAGTCGACCGGTGGCCACCAATTCGCGATCCGTGCGCGTGGCATACGATTGCAGTCTCGCCTCGAAATTATCCGTTCCCCAGTCCTGCTCGAGGATCGCTGCCAGGCGCTCGACGCCGAGGAGCGTGAGCGGGAAGCCCGTCGACAGCAAGGGGTCAACAAAGCCCGCGGCCGAGGGCAGCATTACCCATTGCTGTCCGGCAAACGCAGCGGCACGAAAGCTCAGCCGCGGCATGTGCGTGAAGGGTTGCACTGCTCTCGCATCAGCGAACTGCGCCTGCAGCGCAGGGATCCGATGCAGGAGCCTCTGCCACGCATCCTCGCCATCGGCGAACTTCAGTTCCGCAGCGATGCGATCGCTTGCCGCTACTCCAGCACTGGTGACGCCGTTGTTGAATTGGAGAACCCAGATCCATCCGCCATCAAAGACGTGATGGACCGCCGCGTCGTCGATTGGGTACGGTGGCTCATCGTCGGTCCGATGAAAAGGCGTGTCCGCCAGCCGCCGCACGCCGGTGAAATGGCTGTACAGCGCCTGAGTGGCGGGAAATCCTGGCAACGCGCGCTCCTCTTGTTGCAATGCGCGATGCAGGAAGCCGCGCGGGCCCGTGGCATCGACAACAAATTTCGCTCGAAGAGTCAGCTCCTGCCCATCGCGCGTGCATTGCAGAGTGCGTTCTCCCCCGTTTTCGTAGATCCCGCGCAGCGCAACACGATCCAGATAGTCGACGCCCAGCTTTTGCGCCTCCTTCACGAGAAGATGATCGAAATCTGCCCGGTACCAATGCGTGTCGGCAATTTCGTCGCGAGGACTCGCGGCCACCAGCAACTGATCCTGCCGCGCAGGATCTGGCGTAGCCTGCGACCCCAGTCGATGGTAGTGAAACGTAAAGCCGCGCTTCAGTCCACTGGCAACATCGGGGAAAGCACGCTGCCAGCTGCCCCACTTCGCGAGCGGACGCGGCGCCGGCAAATCATAGCGCTCTGTCAGCTCCTCGAGAAGGAGGTTGGAGAGCGGCGTGGAAGACTCGCCGATGACCACGCGCGGATGGGTGCCTCGCTCGATGAGAACAACGGAGCGGCCTAATCGCCTCGCGATCATGGCCAGCAATGAGCCGGCGAATCCGGATCCAACAATCGCAATGTCCCAGGTCCGATTCAGCTTTTTCCTCCGCAGGAATCGCAGGCGATCGCCGGCAGAATGCACTGCTCCAGATTCATCCGGCTCAGCCGCGCGATCCGGTCGTCGCGGCACGACGCACAGGTCGCGATCGGGCCAATGTCCCACAGATCGGCAAAGACGCGACCGCGCGCAAGCCCGACACCATACGCTGCCGCGGCCTCGAGTGTGGCCAGGGTGGGCGGCAAGAAATCTCCCTGAGCCGCCAGCACCTCCATCGCGCCATTGCCCGCCCTGGTCGGGATCACCGTTGCCGCCGTAGCACCGCAGTCAAAGGCATAATCCAGCGACCGAGCCGCCCATGTCAGCGCCTCCGACGCCGGCATGAACGGAGGCTGGACCAGAATGAAAACCCGCAGATCAATGTCGTTCGCGCGCAGGCGATCGGCCGCGGCGGCAAACTGTGCGGCGGTCATCCGCTTGTTCAGCTTCTCGAGGACCTGCGGATGGATTGTCTCAAGACCCATCGCCACTTCCAGCCTGGAGCCGAGCTGATCGCGAAACCGGAGGCAGTCCTCCCCGACCAGTGCGGGATGGCATTCGACGATCACGCGTTCGAATCCAGACAGAAGGCCGACGATCGCCGCGTGATCTTCCAGCGGGATAGCCTTCCGATCGAAGAAGCTGCCGCTGTTGTAGAGCTTGATTTGCCGGGCCGCCGAAAGCCGGCTCAATGCGTATTCAATTTGCGCGGGAATCGACCCCCGCGGTGTTTCGTCGGGAAGCGTATTGCGCCACAGGTCGCACATCAGGCAGCGCCAGGGGCACTCGCGGTTGGTCAGGAATATCGTCGCGACAGGTACGATCTCGCCCGATGCGTTGCGTTCCTCTTCCAACAGAAATGCCAATGGCAGCAGCGGGTCGAGTTGGTTGCGCGGCGGCCGCTGCGCCAGAATCCATGCATCGCGCTCGGCGGCTAGCTCGGGGTAGTGCATGGAGAAGTCCGTCAATGATAGAGCGCCAGGAATTGCTCGCGATACTCCGCCTCGTGCCCGGGGAGCCTCTGGCGCAGCACACGCTGCGGCAACGCGCCATGCTGGAAACGCCGCTTCGGAAACACCGGCATGTCGAAGCCAGTGAGCACTTTCACGCCGCGGCTGACGATCTCTCCCTTCAGCTCATAGAGCCGCTCGACGCTGTACTTCGTCAAGTCGATAAACGGAATCGCTTCGGCAACCGCGATGACGTCGGGCCGCGTGTAGGGGCTGAAGCCGTCGAAGCCCAGGTGATGTGCGGTTGCATAGGTACGCACATAGGAGCGGCTAAGTCCACCGCTGTAGGTCAGCGAGTGCTTGATGCGGCCAACGCCCCAGCCTTCCTGATACAGCATCGGGTTGTGGATCACGCTCCGGATGGTCAGCTCGGGATTCTCCTCGATGGGATAATCCTTAAGATTCTCGTCGCCGCCGTCGCCATCGATCAGGTAATGCCATTCTGGATAGCGTGCGCGAATGCCGCGGCCCAGGGCCAAAGCCATGGTTGCCGATTCCAGGTCGAGCGGCTTGTAATCCTCCACGATGCGGATCGTCTCTTGCACGTCGAGGGCCGCAGGATCGGCTTCGATGGGTTCAAGAAACAGCGCGAGGTTCAGTTTTTCGAGGAAGGATTGTGCCTGGCGCAGGTCCGGCCCATCTCCAAGATCCAGAACGAAGGCCTTCAGCCGGCTCGGGCTCATGCCGAGCTGGCGCATTACATGGTAAGTCGCGAGGAAGACGCTGCCGCTGTCGATCCCGCCGGAGAAGGAGACGCCAACAGGCTCGTGTGGCGGAAGACTCCTGAGCCAGAGGGCAATTTCTTCGGCGAGCGCTGCGATGTAAGTCTTTCCGATGATGTCGAGATCCGCGGGCAACGTCCCCATGGGCGGCGTAAAGAATCTCGTGTAAACCGGATCCGGATCGGGGCATCCGATCAGCTGCAGATCGACGACATAGTGCGCCGGAACCATGCGGGTGTAGCTGGGATGAAACTGGCCATCCAGCCCTTCGGCCTTGAGCCACGCATAGATCTCGTCAATGCGCGACGCGACAATCAGCGCCGGGCCCTCCTGGCGCTTGGCCAGAAAGTAGCGCATGGGCCGATCCAGCGACCGCGCCATCCGCACCGTCTTGCCAGATTTGGCGAGCAGTGCGAAGGAGCCCCGAATCTGGCGAACGGCTTCGGTCGAATCGCCCAGCAGCAGTTCGCGTGCCTGCTCGACGCTCCTATTGTGCAGCCGATTCGACGCGGGGTCGATCAGGTCGACAACGCGCTCAATGTAACGGTCCATCGCATTTCCTCTAAGCGTTGCGATTAGTGTATCGGGCCGGCCAGACAATAATCACCCGGCGGCCGCTGGCTCCATATCGGACTCGTGGGTCCCTTCCGCAGCAGGTTGCAGGAAGAAACTTAGAACGACGGCGGCGAACGCCACACAGGCAAGGTAGACGATGAATCGCGGGTGATAGGAGCCGGCGCGGTCATACAGATGTCCGATCCACAGGGGTCCGGTGGCGCCGCCGATGGCATAGGCGGTCCAGTTGAGCCCGTACAACACTGAGAAATGCCTGCGGCCGAAGTAACGCGCGAGCAGGTAGGGCCCGACATCGGCTTCGCTGCCGAGACCGACGCCCAAAATCGCCGCGCCCAGCAACGCGATCGGTGCGGAGCCGGCGAAAGCAAGAACGAGCGTGCCCGTCGCCGCAAGGACGAGGACGAACGTCTGGATGCGCTGTGGTGAAACGCGATCGATTGCGAAGCCGATACAGAGTCTGCCGACAATGCCCGCCGCTCCGCGCACGGAGAGAGCTACGGCAGCGCTGGAGGCAACAATCCCGTGTTGAGTGAGGATGGCGGCCAGATTCGTGACCAGGCCGTTTTCGCTGAATGCGGAGAGGATGGTGATGAAAGCGAGAATCCAGTATGCTGCGGTGCGCAGCGCAGCTGCGACTGTCATCCCCGCGGCGCGATTGTCGGCGCGGACAATCACCGCTTCCGGCTTGTTGCGCACCAGCATCGCCGTCAGTGGGAAGCCGAGAAGGGCAATGCCGCCCAACAGGAGGTAGCCATTGCGCCATCCGTGATGCGCGATCATCCATTGAGTGAGCGGCGGTATCACCACGGAGCCGACTCCGCTGCCGGTGAGCAGCAAGGCCAGAGCGAACCCTCTGTTCTTCGAAAACCAGGTAAGCACGGTGCGTGTGTAAGCGAACTGCGCGGTTCCGTTCGCCACCAGTCCAAGCACAAAGAACGTGAAATAAAACTGCCCGATGTGGCCAGCAAGCCTGCTGAGGGAAGCAAGGGCCAGAGCGAACCCCAGGATGGCAGGCAGAATAATGCAGCGAGGCGGGAAGCGGTCGAGCAGGACGCCGATGGCGGGCGAGACCAGAGCCACGGTGATGGCGGCCAGCGCAAAAGCCCCGCCCATAGCCTCCCGCCTCCATCCGAACGCGGCATGCAGGGGATCGAGAAACAAGCTGAAGGTATACGGAATAATGGGAGCAAAGCTCACCATGACGCCGGTGAAAGCGCCGGCGAGAACGCCCCACCCGGCGTAACGGATTGAGCCTTCTTCAGTCGGCTGAGGAGAGGTCGCAGTCATCCCCGATCGAGCCGTCGAGCCATCGTCGCGAGGAGTTTTGGACGTACGGCCGGGTTCGTCCAGGGACATTCAGCAATGCAGATGCCGCAGGACGCGGCTTCGGCAAAGTAGGGAATGCATTTGTCGAAATCCACGTACCATCGTTCGACGCCACGCACCATTTGCTTCCCGGGCGCGATGGCGCCGGGCGGGCAGGCATGAGTGCAGATCTGACACGTCGCGCAGAACTCGTCGGCGCCGAAACGCCGGGCCGCTGTCGGAATGAGCGGCATGTCCGTTGTAACTCCCGCGAGACGAACGCCGGAGCCGAAGCGCGGGCTGATCAGCGATCCATGCTTGCCCAGTTCTCCGAGTCCGGCGGCGATCGCCGGAGGAATCAGCACAAGCGCGCCGGCGTTAGGGCCGGGATACGGATCGGCGTGATACCCCTGCGATCGAATCCAGTTGGCCAGGGCATACGACGCCCTCGTGCCTTTGGCGTACTGATCGCCCACATCGCAAACCCCTACACCGTTGCTCTCGTCCGATGGGACTTCCCGGAGACGCTCATAGTTGTGCGCCAGCGCGAGGACAATGACCCACGGATGCGTGATCGTGTAGCTCTCGAAGACGTACAGGGGATCCATCGAGGTAATACCGACATCGTCCGCTTCGTGGGACAGCGCGAAACTCTTCACGGCTTCGGCCAGACCCTGAGTCGGGGTTTCGTTGCGCGTTTCGGCGACCGGGTTGAGTTCCGGACACGAATAGGCAGCCTGAAACGCCTCTGTGGAGCCCGGGCACTTTCGGGAATTCTGTCGCGCTACGATTTGCAGCGAACCCCACGGATGCTGGTCCGGCGGATGCCAGAAAAAGGGCGAAGGCCTGCGCGGCGAGGTTTCGCCTACCCCGTTGATGGGATTTCCGGAGACGCGCAGCAGCGCCAGCGTTTCGGGCCTGGGCTTCCAGGTCCCCCGTCTGGGACGCCGCGGGTTTTGCGGTTCAGGCATCTACAGGCTCACGGAGCGGATCGGCTCTGTCATGCGGGAGTGGTACGGCAACACGTTTCCCAGGGGATCATACCGCAACCCGGATTGTGCCGGATGATTTGATATCTGCATAACCTCCTAAGGGACGGTGTTTATCTGCACCCTTCGACGGAGAAAGGCGCGAGCGCGATGGTGCCGCGTCCCGCGAACGTCCACCCAACGGTTGAGCTACCGTACCACCTCCGGACCGAAGACAGGGGCGCGCTGCTTCTTATAGTGTTGGGCGGCACAAACCCCAGGCAGCTTTCACGGATACGAAAGCCTGCGAAGTTGCGCAGCCGCCGAGCAATCAGCGGCAAATTTCGTCTATGAGGTCACATCCGATGAGTTATCGCTTCCGGGCACCGAGTCTGTTCGTGCTCATTGCCGCCACGTTGCTTGCAGGCAGCGGCTTCGCTCAGGTTCCCGTGGGCAGCGTCAACGGCATCGTCACCGATCCAAAGGATGCGATTGTCATAGGAGCTCATGTAACAGCCGTGAGCGCAGCCCAGGGCGTTTCGCGCGACACTGTTACGAACGGCAATGGTATTTACGCATTGCCGGACCTGCCCCCGGGCGCCTACGATCTGCGCATCGAGCAGGCGGGATTCGCTGTGAGCGAATTCAAGGGAGTCGTGCTGGAGGCGGGCCTGAGCACGACCATCGATGCGAAGTTAGCGATTGCTCATGCCGGGACTACGGTGGAAGTGAGTGCAGCATCCGCGGCGACCGTCGATGTGACGCAATCGATGATCCAGGGTCAGATCACCTCGCAGACCATTCAGAGCATTCCCCTGAACGGCAGAAACTTCCTGGAACTGGCGTATCTTGTACCGGGGAATCGCCCGGCGCCCACCTTCGATCCCACCAAGACGAACACGCTGGAAGTAAGCTCCGCCGGCGGGTTTGGCCGCGGCGGAAACATTACTGTGGATGGCGGCGACAACAACGACGAGGTGGTCGGGGGCACGCTGTCGAATTTCCCCGAAGATTCGATTCAGGAATTCCAGATTGCCACCAGCCGCTTCACCTCGGAAGTGGGACGCTCCGGCAACAGCATCATCAATATCGTCACAAAATCGGGCACGAACGATCTTCATGGCTCCGCTTTTCTGTTTGAGCGCAACCGCAATCTCCAGGCTCTGCCTGCGACCTTCGATCGCGATCTGCCCACGCCCCCGTTCGATCGCGAACAGCTGGGCGGCTCCGTGGGCGGACCCGTTAAAAAGGACAAGGCGTGGTGGTTTTCGTCGTTCGAATTTCGCGATCAGAATGCGGCCCTGCAAACGGGCACGCGCGATTTCACGACCGATACCATCCTGAATGCTTCCGCGCCGGCGCCGCTGCGCGACGCCCTCTTGTCCAACCGCATCGACGTGCAACTGAGCCCGCACAACAGCCTCATGGGCCGCTACTCCTTCAATCGCTCCACCGACACGGCGGAAGCGACGCCCTCGGAGACCACCCCGGCTTTCACTTCGGCGGAGCGGCAAAACTCGCTCAACCGCTTCAATTCCGCCATTCTCGGCCTCACCACGGTTCTGGGCCCGACCCGCGTGAACAACCTGACGCTGCACTACGACAACTTCTACAATGACATTCCTCCCTTTGCCGACGACACACCCACGACCGATCCACCGTTGAACCTCACCAATGAACTCATCTTTCCGGATCTGGCCGACGGCGCGAACTTCAATCTTCCGCAGGCCACGCATCTCAATCGTTTCCAGTTGCGGGACGGCTTCGCCTGGACTCTCGGCAAGCACACGCTGCATCTCGGCGGAGAATTCCAGCACTACACCGCCAACGGGATGATCAACGTCTTCGGGACCGGCACGGTGATTCTGACCTCCGACTTCGGCTTCGCCGACCTGAATGGCGATGGACAGGTCAACGACCTCGACATCCCGATTGCCGTGGCGCTCAAGAGCAGCGCGCCGATAACGCCGGTGCCGATTCCGACAGTATTCGACAGCTACGTTGCCGGATACGTGCAGGACGACTGGCGTGTTGAGCCACGGCTCACGCTGAACCTCGGGCTCCGCTGGGAATACGATTCGAACCTGACCGGCAACTCCAGCGCCCACGATCCGTGCCCCAATCTCACCCAGCAACCCGCCCGACCTTGCACGTGGATGGCAAACGTGATCGACCTGAAGAAGACTCCCGACAAAAAGGACTTCGGCCCGCGCGTCGGCTTTGTCTTCGATCCCTTTGGCCATGGCAAGACCGTCGTGCGCGGTGGGTACGGCATCTATTACGACCGCATCATTCTTGAATCCGGGGCGGAGGAACTGGTTCAGAACGACCGGGCACTTACCGTTTCGGAATATGCAGGCTCGTCGTGCACCTCGCCCTATGTTCCAGGGCCACCCAGTCTCGGTGCCTGCTTTGCGCCGATGGCGAGCTTCGCGCCCGGCAGCCCGACACTGGCCAGCCCTTTCAGCGGACCGAACCAGACCGGCGGTGTCGGCATTCTCGCCATGGGCCCGGATGCGCACCACCCGCTGTTCCAGCAGTTCTCGGCCGGGCTGCAACAGCAGTTCGCGAACGACTGGCTCCTCTCTGCCGACGGCCTGCACGTCTTCGCAACGCGGCAGTTGATCGGACACCTCGTCCGCAGCACGGATTCCAGTTCCCCGGATATTGCGTGCCCTGGCGACAACATTCCCTGCACCATCACGGACCCGCTGACGGGCATCTCCGACAACATCACGCTCCTGCAGTCCCAGGCGAAGTCCTGGTACGACGGCCTCATTGTCAGCCTGGCGCATCGGCCCGCCAAGCTTGGGCGCATCGGCTATCAGTACAACGTCAGTTATACCCTTTCCAAGACCTTCGACTACTCCGACGACGACCAGCTCACCAACAGCAATGCCGACGAGCAAGTGGATCTGGTGGAGGGCATCAACGACCTGGCACTGGAGAAGGGCTACGCTGTGACCGACGAGCGTCACCGGCTCACGGTTTACGGCAATGCGGAGCTGCCGTGGGGATTCTCTCTGGCTCCGCTCTATACCTTTGGATCGGGAGTCGCCGCCGACACGTTCCTTCCCGGAACAGCCATCAATGGCGCCAGCGGCTCGCGTTTGCCGCTGCTGCCGCGCAACGCGCTCGCCCGCGAGGTGACGAACAGCAATCAGCTCAACACCATCATCAATCGCTGGAATGCTCTGCCCGCCTGCCCCGCGGCTTTCCCCTGCCTCGCAGGGGGCACGCTCCAAAACGTGCCTGCGGGAATCGACTTCGCCAGCCCCTTCAGCTCGCTTGATATGCGCCTGAAGAAAGACATTCGCCTGGGCGAGCGCGCGACGCTGAGCCTCATGGGCGAAGGCTTCAACATGTTCAACGAAACCAATATCCGCGGGGCGACTAACACGAATTACTCCGGGCGTAACATTTCCATCGGCCCGTACCAGCCGGCGCAGAACGGTCAGCCCGCACAGGCCGTACAAGCGAACTTCTACTCACCGGTGAGTACGGCCGGTGGATTCTTCGGCTCCGGCGGCCCACGAGCTTTCCAGTTTGCCACGCGCATCGAGTTTTGAGCGGAAACCCAGCGTGTTGCCCGAATATGAGAAGCTGTCGCACATGACTACAAAGCATGGCTCGCCAGCCTCGACGAATCTGCCGGTCGTCGAGGAAGGCCAGGCCAACGCCGAGGTTTCGCTGCTGTACGATCAGTTCCGGTCTCGTTTTGACCGGCAGGATCTACCCGGCATCCTGAAGTGTTTTGCGACCCATCCGCCGCTGCTGCGAAACATGATGGGCATCGCAGAAGCAGTGCTCTTCGCCGATGGCCACCTGACGCGCCATCACAAAGAAATGATTGCTACCTTCGTCTCCGTGCAGAACCATTGCCCGTACTGCGCTGACAGTCATGGTTACCGTCTCCGCGTGCAGGGCGGCTCCGCCGAGGCGCTGTGCGCGATTCAGGAGAATGAGCTATGCTCGCCTGCGCTGACCACGGCGGAACAGGCGCTGCTGCGCTTCGTGGAGAAAGTCAACAGCAGCTCACATGACATTGCGCGCGGCGATGTGGAGCTGCTGATCGAGAACAGTTGGAGCGAACCGCAGATCGCCGAGGCAGTCCACGTGGCCGCGCTCTTCGCTGCGTTCAACCGCATTGCCAACGGGTTCGGACTTCCATCCCAGGGTCTGCTTGCCATGTTCGAAACCGCCGGCAACGGAGTTCGGGCCGACAACTCCGTTCACCACGGAGATCCCCAATGACCACGGCGCAGCAATCCTTCTCGCTGTTTCTTCAGGAAGTGAACTTCTTTGGAATCTGGCGGGGACGACGGGGCTCGAACCCGCGACCTCTGCCGTGACAGGGCAGCATTCTAACCAACTGAACTACGTCCCCTTCGATTTTTAAGAGCCTTGCAGCGAGGCGTTGCGCTTCGCTTTATTCTGCGTTCGCTGTGGTGTTGAGGAGCGTGAGCGAACCACGGAACTGTCACCATTCCGCTTTTTGGATTGTAGCAAAGAAAGCAGCGTTCAGCGTTCGGCGTTCAGCGTTCAGAAGAGCCCGCTGCGACTGGGCGATACGGTGCCGGAATGGGCTGGGCCTGGCGTTCCGTTCATCCGGAAGGTGGGACTTTTGTCGACGGCAGATTGAGTTCATCGCGGTACGATGATGACCACCCCGCACCCCCTACCCCCCACCCCCCACTCCCTCCCCCCCTTTTGCGGGGTGGTGATTGATTCTGCAGAGGTTCGATTGTGTTGATGAGCTCGACAACATGTATGTGGTTGGGAACAAGTCAGATGCGACTCGGCCGCAGTTGTTACACAGACGGCTGCGTTTGATGCATTCACGGCCGCGATGGGGCTGGATGATTGAGAAGAAGTCAGTTGCGAGACGGCTGCGTTTGATACACAGTCGGCCGAGTTTGACGTGGACTCGGCCGAGATTGATGCAGGGTCGGCCGAGTGTGCGTCATGGACGGCTGAGGTGATGGGGAAGAAAAGGACAGGAGACCGGAAGTCAGAAGCGGGGCCTTCGGCCTTTTCCCCATCTGCCAACTGCGGGCAGATGTGGGGCACCCGCACGGCTGCGCGGGTTTGGTGCGTTCCTGGCATGGTGTCTCCTCCTCTCCAGAACAGAAAAGCCCGCGCGATGGCGGGCTTTTTCTCTTTTTCTATCCTAAGTTCAGAATATCATGCTGAGAGAGTAAATCGGCCAAGTATGATTGGGTGTAAGTGGCGTGCTATCACTGAAAGTTACTTTGGGTAAGTGGTGGAAGCTTGACAAGAAAACAGGGAATAGGGAGTAGGGAGTAGGAAAAGCAGGGGATGGGGTGTAGGGGATAGAAAAGCAGCTTTCAGGATGGAGGGGTGGTGGGACGGATTACGGGGTTGGTTCTGTTGGGATTGGGGAGCCTGGGCGGGTGGTGGAGTTCGGGCCGGGGAGCCGGGGCGCAGACGGAGGCTCCGGCGGTGAAGGCGACTGGGGTGGGGGATGCTCGGGTGCGGCGGGCGATGGGGGAGTTGCGTCCGGTGGCTACGTTTCGGGTGGGTGGCGATCCGGACTGGATGGCGGTAACGGCGGATGCGGTTTGGGTGACGGTGGATGCGCGGAATGCCGTGGTGCGGCTGGATGCTCGTACTAATAAGGTGGACGGCGAGGTGACGGTGGCGAAACCCTGCTCGGGTTTGGCGGCGGGGTTTGGGAGTTTGTGGGTGCCGAGCTGCGGGGATCATGAC
>JBEKIN010000032.1:0-22243 GCA_050011735.1 Acidobacteriaceae bacterium
TTCAGTGCGCAGAAAGGATCCCGCTGCGTATCGGCATAACGGCCCAGGTGCGCTGCCACTTCCTCTGGATGCGACTCAATCCGCTCGCGCAGACTCGCAACCGTCACACCCTTCGGCAGTCCGTCCAGCTGCGAAAGCTCCCGAGCAAACCGCCCGTTCACGAACACCAGCTGCGCCGCCACGCCCTCGATCCGCCACGACGCCAGATCCGTCAGCTTCGCTGGGCTCGCCGGCCGGAACGCCGTCCGCGCAATCGCCGCCACACTCGTGAACCGCCAGTCCTCATCCCGCGTGGTCGGAAATCCCGTCTCGCAGAATCGCGCAAACGCGTCTTCGCGCAGCTGCCGCAGCCAGGGCAGCTTCTGCCCCGCGGCCGTCTTCGTAAACTCCGTGAAGTTTTCGAGCCAGGTCTCCAGCTGTTCGACCGTCGCCACCGCTGTCTCCCTCACGCCCGCGCCCCAACCGGCTGCCGCGTGTCGTGCTCCGTCCAGCCGTAGCCCTTCTCTTCCAGCTCCAGCGCCAGTTCTTTCCCGCCCGAGCGCACGATCCGTCCGTCGACCAGCACATGCACAAAGTCCGGCACGATGTAGTTCAGCAGGCGCTGATAGTGCGTCACCACCAGCATCGCCCGCTCCGGGCTGCGCAGCGAATTCACGCCGCCTGCCACAATGCGCAGCGCATCGATGTCCAGACCTGAGTCCGTCTCATCCAGAATTGCCAGCTTCGGCTCCAGCACCGCCATCTGCAGAATCTCGTTGCGCTTCTTTTCGCCGCCCGAGAATCCCTCGTTCAGCGAACGGTTCATCAGCTTGTCGTCCATCTCCAGCAGCTTCAGCTTCTCCCGGAACAGCGGCAGAAAATCCATCGCGTCCATCTCGTCCTGCCCGCGGTGCTTGCGCTGCGCATTCAGCGCCGAGCGCAGAAAATACGTGTTCCCGATTCCCGGAATCTCCACCGGATACTGAAACGCCAGGAACAGCCCCTCGCACGCCGCTTCCTCCGGCTTCATCTCCAGCAGGTCTTTGCCCTCAAAGAGAATCGAGCCCTCGGTCACGTGGTACGCATCGCGCCGCGCCAGCACCTGCGCCAGCGTGCTCTTGCCCGAACCGTTCGGCCCCATAATCGAGTGGACCTCGCCGGCATTCACCGTCAAATCGATCCCTTTCAGGATTTCGTTCTCGCCCACCGTCACATGCAGATTCCTGATTTCCAGCAAACTCATTCGTTCCCCTCGTCTCCGTTTTTCTATTCCCTATTTCCTATTCCCTGCCTTTACCCCACACTGCCTTCCAGACTCACCGCCAGCAGCTTCTGCGCCTCGACCGCGAACTCCATCGGCAGTTCCTTGAACACCTGCTTACAGAATCCGTTCACGATCATCGAAACCGCGTCTTCGGTTTTCAGCCCGCGCTGCTGCAGATAAAACAGCTGATCCTCGCCGATCTTCGACGTCGCCGCCTCGTGCTCCATTCGCGCCGAGGCATTCTTCACCTCGATGTACGGAAACGTATGCGCGCCGCACTTATCGCCAATCAGCAGCGAATCGCACTGCGTGTAGTTCCTCGCACCCGTCGCGCCCTTCATGATCTTCACCATCCCGCGGTAAGTGTTCTGCCCATGCCCCGCAGAAATCCCCTTCGACACGATCGTGCTCTTCGTGTTCTTCCCCAGGTGGATCATCTTCGTCCCCGTATCGGCCTGCTGATAGTTGTTCGTCAGCGCCACCGAGTAGAACTCACCCACCGAGTTGTCCCCCTGCAAAATGCACGAAGGATACTTCCACGTAATCGCCGACCCCGTCTCCACCTGCGTCCACGAGATTTTCGAATTCCGCCCCAGGCATTTGCCCCGCTTGGTCACGAAGTTATAGATTCCGCCCTTGCCGTTCTTGTCGCCGGGATACCAGTTCTGCACCGTCGAGTAGCGAATCTGCGCGTTGTCCAGCGCCACCAGCTCCACCACCGCGGCATGCAGCTGGTTCTCGTCGCGCATGGGAGCCGTGCAGCCTTCCAGGTAGCTCACGTACGCGCCCTCATCGGCCACAATCAGCGTCCGCTCAAACTGCCCCGTCTCCGCCGCGTTGATGCGGAAATACGTCGACAGCTCCATCGGGCACCGCACGCCCTTGGGCACATAAACAAACGATCCATCGCTGAAAACCGCCGCGTTCAGCGCCGCATAAAAGTTATCCGTGTGCGGCACCACCGACCCCAGGTACTTCTTCACCAGCTCCGGATGCTTCAGCACTGCCTCTGAAAACGAGCAGAAGATCACCCCCGCTTCCGCCAGCTTCGCCTTGAACGTCGTTGCCACGCTCACGCTGTCGAACACCGCGTCCACGGCCACATTGGCCAGCAGTTTCTGCTCGGCCAGCGGAATCCCCAGCTTCTCGTACGTCCGCAGAATCTCCGGGTCCAGTTCGTCCAGGCTCGTCAGCGTCTTTTTCTGCTTCGGCGCCGAGTAGTACGTGATGCCCTGGTAGTTAATCGGCGGGAACGTCACATTCGCCCACTTCGGCTCCGCGTCCGCCTTCTCCTGGCTCGCCCAGTAGCGATACGCGTTCAGCCGCCATTCCAGCATGAACTCCGGCTCCTTCTTCTTCGCCGAGATCACCCTGATCACGTCCTCGCTCAGGCCCTTCGGAATCCGGTCTTCCTCGATATCGGTGACGAATCCCCACTCGTATTCCTTGCTGGCCAGATCATGGACGACATTCATATCAGTGCTCATGCAGGTCTCCTGGATTCTCTATCCGATCGTCAATTTCGATCGTTCCGCCGCCGCGCGGTCCACAGCCCTAAGGGCCGATCGCGCCTCAATATGCGACCAAAGCAGTCCTATATCAGAGTGTACCCCTGGCAAGTGGTCTTTTTCAACTGTGCTCAGACAGATTGCTCACCTTATTAAGGAGATGCGCAGCCCTTTCAAACGGGCTCAACTGAAAAGCCCCCGCGATGCGCCGGGGCGGCATCCCATAAAACGCCGTGTGACTTCTTTGGTCGCGAAGGGTGGGGTTTTGTGCTCCCATCATCGTTCTGGCGGTCGGTGCGATCGTCCTGTTGATCTGGCGCGCTCCCGGGCAGAAATAAACCCAAATGCAACCCACTGGCGCCTCAGCTCTCAGCCTCAGCCGGGAAACCACCGCCTGATCGCAACTTAGTGACAGGAAATCATGTTGCCGCTCGCGAAATCGACAAAAAGGTTGTCTTCGTACCAGTAGCTGTTGATCCCGGACTTGTTGCTATCCCCGCCACGTCCAATCTCAACATCGTCCGGGATCGACGGCGTGTTCGACTCCGCAGCCTTCATCTGCGTCGACAACAGATTGCAGTTCTGATCGTAGATTTTCATCGTATGGAAGGTCGTCGGCAGGCTCGTCGGCGTGAATATCGCGCCGCTCGTTTGTCCGGTCCATAGATTCGTAGCTGTCGCTGTCCCGGAAACCATGCTGATCTGCACCGCGTTATTGCCGTTCGGCGAGATCAGCAACTGCGCGGTTGCGCCGCTCGTTGCCTGCGTCAGCGTCTCGCCCACGTCGAACGTCCCGCTCGTCACTTTCCCCTGCACCAGATACACCCCGCCCGCCCCGCTGCCTGCGCTGTACTCCTGCATCTGCGTTGCGAGGCCGTACTTCACTCCGGGTGTGTACGGAAAGAAAGCCCCGATGTCCGGGTTGCCGTTGGGATTGGCCTCCGTCTCGATGTAGAGATCCCCGCTGTGCTGCATGTGGCTCACAAAATCGCTGCCGGCATTGTTGCCGAGCGGGTCCATGGACACGAAGCTGGTCGTATCCGTGGTCGGCAGGGTCGTTTCCACCCACTCAAACGTCGAAAGCACCGGCGAAAAGGAATAGCCTCGGTAGTAGCAGGTCGCGCCCTCCGATCCCGCATAAGCAAACGCCACGCCGCGGGTCGCGCTGGAGTCGGTGTACTGCGTTCCCAGCACCGTGACCGGCTGGTGCAGGCTCAGTTGCGCCGCCGTGCTGATCGTCTGATACGGGCCGTTGCTGCACTGCACGTAGGTCCCGTTGCCGCCGATGGTGGCGGCAGCCAGAATCGCCGTCGTCAGTTGCGCTCCGTTCGTGCCGCTCTCGAAATTGTTGTACATGATGGGTCCGCTGCCTGGCCCCTCCATCGCCGCGTTCACCATGACATTGCCGATGTAATATGTGACGTTGTCCGTATCCCCGGAATAGTTTCCAACCGCCTGATACGTCCATTGTTTTGCGTTGGCCTCGAACGTCTCATGTGTGCCGCCATCCAGGCTAATCCAGGAGGTCCCCGATCCACCCCCGGGAACGCAGTGCATGAAAACCGTGTGGTCCGCGCTCAGTAACAGCGGAATTGCCGCGCTGCTGGTCGACCCGCCACCATAAAGAGAAATAGAGCCGGCCTTCGACGTGCTGAACCCCGCGTAGCAAGGGGCACCAGACCCGTCCGCTGCAACAAACGAATACAACGATTCGTCGTCGTAAGCTGCCAGCGCAGTCGACGCGACGTATAGCGTTAACTGTGTGTCGAACGGAGTCGATGCGGAGATGGGTGGGGTGAATCCTGCGGTTTGCAGATACGTGCTGCCTGTTCCCGTTACGATTTTCAGTGAGTGCGGGCCACGAGGATAGCTCGTTGCGCCCGGACTGTTGGCGATGCTGATCGATCCTCCTGCCCCAATCGTCGTTGAGCCCCAGATCACGTTGCATCCTTTGTACTGATACAGACCCAGGTCCCACGGAGCACCGTAACCGCACGGTTGCGTCCCCGTATCTCCGAACGATTCCGTGAAGAAAGTTCCCTCGGGAGTTCCAGGCTGCTGCGCCGCCATCTGCGCATCGGCGCAGAGCGAGCAGAGAAGTGCGAGAAGAAAGACCGCCGCCGATCTCATCGCTCAGTCCTGGTTCTGCAGAAGCGTTGCGCGGCAATACGTCCCGTCGTAGGTGAAGACCAGCTCATCCTGGGCATTCGCCGCGGTGCTCAGCGTCACTGCGCCTGACCCGCCTCCCGTCACCTTCCACGATGTGCACGATCCGCCCGTGCCCAGCGTAAACGTCACCCCTCCGCCCGTCGCGTCCTGGTTGATGAGCACGACGTATTGCCCCCACTTCACCAGGCCCGTTGGAGTGAAGGTTGTCGATGTCGAGTGCGTCGCCGTCAGCACCCCTCCGGCCCACGCCGAACTTGCCGCCACAAACGTCGTTGTGCCGCTGGCGTTGTAAGTCAGCGTGCCCAGGTCAGTGATCGACGCCCCGCCTCCGCCCGTGCCCGGCGGTCCCTGTGGCCCCATCGGTCCCGTCGGCCCAGCCGGACCCGTGGCTCCGGATGGTCCCGCCGTCCCTGCAGGCCCTGTCGGGCCCGCTGGACCCATGGCTCCCGTCGCGCCCGGGGGGCCCGTCAGCCCCGCTGGTCCGGCCGGCCCTTGTGGGCCACCCGAAGGACCCGCCGGTCCCGCTGCACCTTCCGCAGCCATCAGATTCCACGCCGTGCTCACATCGGGCGTCGTGTTGTTGGGTCCCTGGTTCGCTGCAATCGCCACATAGGTCGATCCGTTGTAGGTCACGACGTCGTCCACCGCGTACGTCGCTGACGGACTAAACGTGTTCCGGAAGTTGAATCCGCTCCCGTTGGCTCCTGCCGGTCCCGTTGGCCCTTGCGATCCGGCTGGCCCGGCGGGGCCGGTCGATCCCGGTGGCCCTTGCGAACCAGTCGCCCCCGTCGCTCCCGCTGGCCCTGTCGCACCTTGTGGCCCAGCTGGTCCCGCAGGCCCGGCAGCTCCCGCAGGCCCTTCCGGTCCCGCCGGCCCCCCCGCTGGACCCGCTGGTCCCGTTGCGCCTTCCGCCGCCATCAGACTCCACGTTGCGCTCATATCCGGAGTCGGATTGTTCGGTCCCTGATTCGCCGCAATCGCCACATACGTCGACCCGTTATAGGTCACAACATCATTGACCGCATAGGAAGACGACGCATTAAAGGCATTGCGAAAATTAAACCCGCTCCCCTGCGGACCCGCCGGTCCCGTGGCCCCTCCCGGTCCAGGCGCGCCGGTCGCTCCAGGAGGTCCCGTCGCACCCGTCGCCCCCTGCGGACCCGCCGAACCCGTAGTTCCCTGTGGTCCCGTCGCTCCTGCCGGCCCTGCTGCGCCGGTCGGTCCCTGGGGCCCGGCAGCCCCTGTCGGCCCCGCCGGCCCGATCGGCCCCGTCGCTCCCGCCGGACCCTGCGGACCCGTCGATCCGGTCAATACAATCTCCAGTTCCGGCTCGTGGCTCGTGTCCGTCGCCTCTTTGCTGTCAAACGAAAAATTTCCTGCCGCCGTTGTCAGTGCCAGCGCGATGCCTTCATTCGCCTCCGTACCCTCTTCCCACTCCTGCACCAATGGCGTGATGTCGATCAGGACAAACTGGTTCAGGCTCGACGAGGTCAGAGCCACCGGATGGCTCCCGGTCGCCGACGCTCCCAGCCCCGGCTGCGTCCTCTCCGTCACCGTGCTCTCGGCCCACGTGCTCGTCGCCTGATAAACATCGAAGCTCCCCGCCGTCGTCACTCCGTCCACGTAGAGCCGCAGCGTCGCCTTGCTGATCGTCGACCCCGGCGGCACCGCCGCCATGCTGAACTGCAAGTAGCTCTTGTCCGTAGTCGAGACGATCAGCGTCGTCTTCGCGCCGTAGTTTGTCCCGGTCGCCGACGTCGAAGTGTACGTATCCCCCACTGGCGGCGCCGACTGAGCCAGACTGAAGTTGGTAGCGAGCAGCAGTGAAAATGCCACCAGCACAGGAGACGCAATACGCAGGCGCTGGTTCACCATAACCGCTGCCTCTTTCTCTGCAGTTCGTGGGGGGAGAACCTCGAATTTTTGGGGACTGCGAGGCCTGAGGTGGTGACGTCGCTCAAAGCATAGCGGATCGGGGCGGAGGAATAACGGTACCCTGTTGCCACTCTAGGTACTTTAGCTCTATCTTTGTTGACCCCTGGCGCCCGCAGGGGATCCTTGCCCCCGCCTAACTCAGTGATACGGAATCATGTTGTCCGTCCCAAAGTCGGCAAACGAGCCATTGACGGCGGGCCAGGTAAGGGGAACCCCAAGGATGAAACAAACCAGGCTTATTGAATCACCCAGGCCCGATGTCTAACCGTCGGGGCGCTGCCTTGCAATTTCACAGCGATGGCCGAAGTCGACCCGAAATCACCCGAGCCCACATTGTCAACGAGCCAGCCCAGATTGTAGGTCCCTGCCGTTGGCGCATAAGCGTGGCAGCTCCCATCGCCGTTGGAATAGTAGTTTCCGTCGCTCAATCCTGGAAATGACGCAAAATCGTAAGTCGAGTTGATCGTATCCCAGTTCGGGCCTGTTCCCTGGTTCATAGAACAAAAAATGATCTCATTGGCCTGCGAGGTTGTGATCGCTGGAGATGAAGTGTAGTTGCTGGGCCAAATCCCGGTTCCCGATGCGATGGAGCTCAGAGGGGTCGTACCGAACTGTCCGCGTGTCACGGCTATGCTGGTTGTACCGCCACCGGCGGTCACCAGTACCACCTCGGAAGAAATCATCAGGTATTCGCCGTTTGAGATTCCGCCGGCCGCAGCCAGAGACAAGGATGTCTGTGTGGCGCTGGTGACCGCAGCAGATAAGGTTGTCACCGCTGCAGCCGAAAAAGTGGCGGAGGCTCCCGTATCGACTGCTGCAGAGGTCGCAGCGCCGGTTACTTCATAAACCGTCAACCGGGTCACGTCGCCGGTCGCGGAGCTCCCATGCTCGAAACCAAACAGCTGCCCATTGCAGGTCGCATTGCTGGTAACCCAATACTGAGGGTGGGCCGAATCTCCATAGACGTAACCGGCATAAGTATTCCCCGCAGTATCGCCCATGGCAGTTACATTGGTGCCATCAATGCCTATGTTGTTTTCATAGGTAAATTCAAGAAGATTTCCTGTATCGCAGGGAAACACCCAGTTCATTGCGGGAGTGCCTTGCGGAACCCATGTCTCCAGCATCCGAACTATCCTGCCCGTAGAACGTGCCGTGCCGGCTCCCGGCGTAGTCTTAAAAGCCACAGTCATATAGGCGTATGGATCCCACGAGCTCTGAACGAAAGTCATCGCAGGCTTGATAAGCCCACTGCTCGGCTGGATGATCGCCTGCACCGCCGCACCATACTGCATCTCTCCAAACAATCCGCTGTAGCCGCTGTCAAAGATAATGTCATAGATTGGATTGGTGTTCCCAAAGCCAAAGCCTTGTCCCTCATCGAACACCGCGTTGACGACCAGATCGCCGCTGGCAGTCGTGGTCGTTCCCGCGGGATCGGCTACGTTCCCGACTGTGACTGCCGAAGGTCTTAGTTCACTGCCACAGGACGGCGTTCCGTCCACAACAGGACCGCTCGTGGCAATTCCAGAGAATTGATGATGCCCTTGCGTAAAATCTGGAATGGGTGCATCGAACGTAAATGTCAAAGTGGTCGCACCCGCGGTGAGATTCTGAATGTAGTAAATCGAAAAGGATAGACCCGGAGAAAGAGTCGTGTCATTGCAGGAAACAGCTTTTGTAGCCGTGTCGCCCTTGTCATCTACTATCGATAGCGTGCGCGAGGCGCTGTAGTCATAGGCCAAATAGATAATTTCCGTATTTCCTGCTAGTGCGGGATCCATTTTGAAACGATAATTATTGCCCGGATTGCCTGCGTCCGATGCGTTACCTGCGCCGCCATCGCCGTTCACCAGCTGTGCCATCACAGGCGGATTAGTGGGCGGAACGAGGACTTCTACCGACACGCCGATCCAGTTTTCCGACGCCGCGTTGGTACAGGTTGCCCCGTTCCAGCTCGACACGGTTCCGTTAGTATCGAAAACGCCCACATCCCCGGTCGTGGCTGCGCCGACCCCGGTCATGTTGGTGGGCGTGCACATGTCGGCAGTTCCGCCCGCGTTGAAGATGCCGCAAACCACCCAGGACGTTCCCTCGTTATTCGTCAAGGTCAGCGCAGGACAGCTTGGCGTCGTACTGCTGCCGCTGGTCGAGGCTGTGGCCCCGATCGCCACTCCATTGGTGCCGCAGTCCTGCACGGCCCTCGCGCCCGTACCCGTGTACCCGGAAAGCCCCACGTTCGCCGCGCTGCTGAAAGTGCCGCTCGCCGTCGCTGTCGCCGAATAATCCACGCGGCATTGCACTCGCATCGCACTGCTGGTGCCGGTATTCGAAGTAATGCTTGTCCAGCCCGAGCCCAGGCTCGGCACAGTCGTACTGGTATTAACCGCAAACGACAAGTCAAGCTGGAAATTCGCCGACGAAGAGGGCGTGCAGCTTGTCGTGCCATCGCACGCTCCACCGTGCGCAATGGCCGCCCAAACGGGAGATATCCAACTGAGCGACACGAATAGAATGAGCCATTTCATTAGTAGGTGTACTCCACAATGATGGCTATGCTTGTACCCGTCGGTGTTCCACCCATCGCCGGATCGATGCCGGTTCCAGTTATCCAGCTTGCGGTGATGACCGTCCCGCTGGCCGAATACGCGTTACTGCTGCCACAGGTTATCGCCGCGCTCAGAACTGCTGTGCCAGTGCCGTTAGTGCCCAGGGAGGGGTTGACCGTGGTTTTGTTGCTGGCGTTATCGCTGCGGCACTTAACCGCCGTAATCGTGCGCGTGACGCCGGAGTCGTTGTAGCAGGTGTTGTTGCTGATCGCGTCGTCGCCCAGCTGTAACGCGTTCGATGCTCCCGTACCGCCCCATATTTCAACGCAGCTGCCCCTGCTGTACTGGGGCGCAAGTTGCACTGCGGTCACGGAATTGGCGGGAATCGCGCCGGAAATATTTGTAACTGACAGCGTCCCTGCATTGTCATAGAGAACGCCCGTCGCGCCGGAAATCGTCGGAAGAGGCGCTCCATTAATCCTGGACACCGTGACCGAGAGCGAACCGCTCGATCCGGTCAGATCGCCACTCAGGGCGGGAAACTGCGACGGGGCGAGGTTTTGCTCTGAGCTGAGAACCCCCCCGGATGCGGTAACCAACCCGCTCGTTGGAAGCGGCACGGTAACCGAACCCGTAAAGACAGGTGAGGCCTTCGGCGCAAGGCCGGAGAGTGGAGTTCCGCTATCCTGAATCCCGGAGCTTGTCCCGGTAAACGTTGGCAGATCGCCCGCGGTCCCGGTGAAGCTTGCAGTGCCACCCGCTGCCATTAACGACCACGCCGTCGTATTGGTATTCGGCGTTGGGTTGCTGGGCCCCTGGTTCGCTGCGATCGCCACGTAGGTGGATCCGCTGTAGGTCACCACGTCGTCCACCGCGTAGGTCGATGACGCATTAAACGCGTTCCGGAAATTGAATCCGGCTCCGTTGGCTCCCGTCGGCCCCGTGGGTCCCTGCACTCCCGCTGCCCCCGCCGGTCCAGGCAATCCCGGCGGCCCTGACGAACCGGTCGCCCCCTGCGATCCGGGCGGTCCTGTCGGCCCGGTCGCCCCAGCAGGCCCAGCGGGTCCCGCCGGCCCCGCCGGCCCCTGGGGTCCAGGAGATCCGCTACCCGACCCCGCCGGTCCCGTCGCGCCTTCCGCCGCCATCACGCTCCACGCCGCCGTGTCCAAATCGGGCGTGGTGTTGTTCGGTCCCTGGTTCGCCGCGATCGCGACATACGTCGACCCGTTATAGGTCACGACATCATTCACCGCATAGGAAGACGACGCATTGAAAGCGTTGCGGAAATTGAACCCTTTCCCCTGCGGACCCGTCGGTCCCGCGGGCCCTGCCAGTCCTGTTGCCCCCGTCGCTCCAGGAGGCCCCACCGCACCCGTCGGCCCCAGAGGGCCGGCTGGTCCAATTGCTCCCTGCGGTCCCGTGGCTCCCGCCGGTCCTGCCGTCCCGGTTGGCCCCTGCGGTCCTGCTGCTCCCGCTGTGCCGCCAGGCCCGATGGGTCCCGTCGCTCCAGCTGGCCCCTGCGGTCCCGTTGGCCCCGCAGCCCCAATGGGCCCCGTCGCTCCGGCTGGTCCCTGCGGTCCCGTTGGCCCGGCCAGCACGATTTCCAGTTCCGGCTCGTGGCTGGTATTCGTCGCTTCCTTGCTGTCGAAGGAGAAGTTTCCTGTAGTCCCGGTCAGCGCCAACGCGACGCCGTCGTTCGCTTCGGTGCCCTCCACCCACTCCTGCACCAGAGGGGTAATGTCGATCACCACAAACTGATTCAGGCTGGCTGTCGTCAGCGCGATGGGATGGCTCCCGGTCGCCGACGCTCCGAGTGCCGGCTCGGTTCTCTCCGTCATCGTGTTCTCTGCCCAGCTGCTTGTCACCTGGTAGACGTCGAAGCTTCCCGCGGTCGACACCCCATCGACATACAACCGGAGCGTCGCCTTGCTCACCGTAGCTCCGGTGGGCAACGGCGCCAGAGTGAATTGAAGGTAGCTATTGTCGGTGGTCGAAACCTGGAGCGTCGTCCTGCTCCCGTAGTTCGTCCCCGTCGCGAAGGTCGAGGTGTACGTATCCCCCACCGGCGGCGCCGACTGAGCCATGCTGAAGCTGGAAGCGAACAAAAGCGAGCACACCGCAAGGAAGGAGATTCTGCAAGACAGGCGCTGCGTCATGGTACCTCTCTGCACTGCACGATGGGGACTGAGGAACCAACAGAATTGGGCCCGAAAAACTGGCCTGCGGGGAGGCGCGAAAAGCATACCGGGTTGCGGTTCCGGACCGATGAGCAATATTGCACACTCAGGGCCTGAAAACTGGCCTGCGGCGAAGCGTGGCAAGAATAGCGGATAGCGCGGAGGAAAAACGTCAACGCCTCGTGTCGGATTAGGTACCTTAGTGTTTCGGCGCTACCCTCTTCCGCTTGAAAGAGACTGTCACCGATGGGCAACTCTGCCGAAGGAAGGGCTTTGCGGCCGCTGCGTACTCTTTATGCAAACGTCCCCTTGCTCCGCCTGCTGATGGCGCCAGCCTGAGAAGGGTTCGACTAGGATAAGGAAGAGCCTGGATGGCGGAATCGGCAGACGCAGCGGACTTAAAATCCGCAGGAGCTAAAAACTCCGTGGGGGTTCAAGTCCCCCTCCGGGCACCAGTGGTCGCATCCGCTCACCCACGCGCCGTCACCGCCGCATGCGTCTCCTCCGTGAGGACTGCCTCCTCGCTCCTCGTTCGCATCAGCGTCACCACCGTAATGTCGTCCGCCTGTCCGTATCGCAGCGCGGCCTCGGCAATCGCCGCCGCCGATTGCGCGCTGATCTCGCGCGTCCGCTCAAACCCAAACAACGCCCCGCGCGCATCCCTGGCTTCCACCACGCCATCGGAAAGCAGAGTCATCTGGTCGCCCGGCTCCAGCCGCAAAGTATGCTCGGCGTACTTTTCCTCCGGCGCGATCCCCAGAGGCAAATCCGGCTCCAACAGCAACTCCTCGCCATTGCGATACGGCGGCAGATGTCCAGCGTTTGCCAGTGTCACGTCCCCCTGCGGAGTAATCCGCGCGCATACGCACGTCACAAATCCCTCATCGCTGGTCTCAACCAGCTGCCGATTCAGCCGCATCAGCAACGCCCCCGGCCCCAGGCCCTCCGTTGCCAGCGCCCGCAAAGCCCCCATCGCCAGCGCGCCCGTCATCGCTGCCTTCAGCCCCTTCCCACTCACATCGCCGACCACCACCAGCTTCGCCTCGCCCTTCGATTCCAGCACCTGATAGAAATCCCCGCCCACTTCTTCCGCCGGAAAATACGCCGCCTCCACCTCGTACCCCTCGATCTCCGGCAGACGTTCCGGCACCAGACGCCTCTGAATCTCGCGCGCCGCATGCAGCTCCGCCGCTGTGCGCGCCTGCTCCCGGCTCACTTTCGTAAACCGGAAGAACATCACCACCCCGATCGCCAGCACAAACAGCAAATCCCCCAGGTCGGAGAGCTGCAGCGGAATCGGCCCCACCGGGATCGGATCGGCCAGAAAATCCGCGCGCCCCCATCCCGTGTAGATCGAAACCGACCCAACGTTGTACAGTGCGGTGGTCGCAGCAGGCAGCAAACTGGGTAGAATCAGCCATCCCGCTTCGCGGTTTCCTCTCCGGTACCAGACAAAAAGACGCGCCGGCAGCAGCAATGCCGCCGGCAGGATCGCCATCGCCTCGATCAGCACATAGCGGCTGCTCGGAAATCGTCCCGCGACCACCATGGCTGCAAGAATGATCGGTGTCAGCAGAGCCCATTCGTACGTCCGCCACACCCGCCCCACCCTCTGCCCTGCAAAGCTGAAAGTGAACTCGATCTGCATGATCGTGAACACATAAATCAGCGGATCGCCCAGCAGATTATTCCAGGAGAGCGAGATCAACCCCGACGTCGAGCAATACAGAAGCAGGTTGGAGATCCCCAGCAGGAACAGATACAGCCCGAGCCACAAATACTCCAGGTGCTTTTGCTGGCTGCGATACAGCGCGAACACGCCAATCCCCGCCAGAACCAGCGCCAGATTGATCGCGATCGATGGCAGCGCCGCGTACAACCGCTCGCTCTCCATCGCTCGCCGCTCGTTGTCGATCGGGGCGGGCGAACCCAGCGACGCCGTCAGAAACAGCGGCAAAAACCAGCCCGTGTACGTGGGATTCGCCGACGTCCGCAGAGCGATCGTCAACGCTGTGTCTTCGTCGCGCACGACGTACACTCGCTCGGTCGGCCTCCTCACCCCCAAAAGCGACCGAATCTCCGTGCCTTCCACCAGCTGTCCGTTGACGTACATTTCGTACGTCCCCTCGCCGCCCGCAATCAGCACACGCAGATGCGGATGGTTCGGCGTCAGCTGCACGTGCAGCCGGTACCACCGCGTTCCCAGCGTCGCCGCGCCCAGATCGTCGAGTCTGACCTTCCGCCACCCGCTGTCGTCGAACGTCGGCTGCGTCCACGCCGAGTTGTCGCCGTCATGTTCGAGCCACCCACGGGTCAAGTCCGCTGTGCCTGTGCGCCATTGCGTGGCATCCACCTGCGCCAGCGCCATGGGCGCCGCGAGCCACAACGCCAGCAGGACGAGCCTATGCATCAACCGCTCCCACGCCCGTCTGTGCCGGCGTCAGCACCGGTATTCCTCCCGCGTCTGGGGTGTCGATAAAGCCGAGTTGCGTTGGGGAAACCCAGTCTACGTCCGTCTTTCCGGCCCGGCAACACAGCCCTCTGAGCCCCGCATGTGAGCCTCGCCGATAAGTGCGCGATCATCGGGTGACGGATGCCCCCCTGTCCATATCTAATGGGAAGCGATGCGCCGTCTCATCCCACTTTGGCTCCTGATGCTGGTCTTCGCCCCAGGATCGCCCCTCAACCTCCTCCCCGGACTCGAGCCCTCCGCCTCCGCGCAGCACTTCAGCGGCAAGCGCCTCATCCTCAAAGACGGCTCTTACCAGATCGCAACGAAGTGGGAAGTCCACGGTGACCGCGTCCGCTACTACAGCGCCGAGCGCGCCCAGTGGGAGGAGATCCCCTGGAACCTGATCGACTGGCCCGCTACCGACAAATGGAATAAGGAGCATGAGCCGGGTGCGCAGCCCTCGCCCGCGGCTGAAACCCCCGGTGCCGTTACTCCCGCGGAAGAACAGAAGGAGGCCGCCGCCATCGACGCCGCAGTCGCCGCCGAACGCGCCGATCAGCGCGCCCGCACCCCGTTGGTGGCGCCGGGTCTGCATCTGCCCGATCGGGACGGCATCTTCGTCCTCGACAACTACCAGAGCATCCCCGAGTTGATTCACCTCGACCAAAGCACCGGCAACGTCAACCGCGACGCCAGCCACAACGTGCTGCGTGCGGCCATCGGCTCCTTCAGCGGCGCGAAGGAACCGGTCCGTATCAACGGTCAGGCTGCCAGGGTCCGCCTCCACGTCGACGACCCCGCCCTCTACGTGAGCCTCGACGCGGGCAATGCCGAAGACGTCGCGCCCGAAGACGCCATGATGGTGAACACGCACGGCGCCAACTCCCTGCCTAACAAGGATGAGTACAGCTCCCCTGACAGCCGTTACGCCATCGTGCGTGTCGATGTGCAACCGGGCGAGCGCGTCATCGGCGCTCTGCGCATCAGCCGCGCCGGCAATGCCACCCAGTCCGAGGACATCATCCCCACCAAAGCGGAGATCCTCACCGGCAAACACTGGATGAAGCTCACCCCCAAAGATCCTCTGCCCATCGGCGAGTACGCGCTGATGGAGATCCTCGCGCCCGGCGTCATCAATCTCGACGTGTGGGATTTCGGCGTCTCCCCCAACGCCCCCGAAAACAAGCACCCCATCACGCCTATCAAGGAGGGCCCGTAGCCCATGGATTAGGAATTAGGGACCAGAGTTTAGGGCGAGCCGCAGCCCGCAGACCATCGCTGATAGCATTCTGCCCACCTCCGAAGCGAGGCTTTCCACCGTCTCAAATTCAGAGTAATCCCCGAAGCCCAGCTTGATCGCGAGAATCAGCTGAGTCTGGAGCTCCATGTGGGAGCCCATCGCGATATCGAGGAATTGCCGGTATTGCTCCCTCGATCCACCGCCATACCCCTCGGCAATGTTGCTGGCGATGGAAACGCTCGCCCGCCGAATCTGACCGGTCAGGCCGTAGATCTCTTCGCGGGGGAACTTTCGTGTGAGGAGAAGACTGCAGAGCACAGCTCAATCGCGCGTTCCCAGGCAATCAGTTTGCAATGAAATTGAGTCGGTGCATGCCCCACTTGTCCTTTGTACACACCAAGCGGGGCATGCGCATCCTGCCTTGAGTAACGGCCTAAACTCTAAACTCCAAACTCTCGCCCATCACGCCGGCTTCTTCTGCTGGTCAGCCAGCGCCGCCAGCACCGCGTCGCTGTGCACGTTCGGATCCACCTTCGTCCACACCTTCACAATCTTTCCATCGGGATCGATCAGGAAGGTATTCCGCATGGCAATCACCATCGGTCCGAAGTTCCCCAGCGACCCGTACGCCTGCACCACCTTCTTATCCGGGTCAGCCAGCAACGTAAAAGTCAGCGAGTCCTTCGTGCAGAACTGCTTGTGGCTGTCGACCGTGTCGACGCTCACGCCCAGGATCACCGCATTCAGCGTCTTGTATTTGTCCAGGTCGCGCTGGAAGTTATGCGCCTCGATCGTGCAGCCCGTGGTCATGTCCTTCGGGTAGAAGTACAGCACCACCCACTTGCCCTTGTAGCTGGCCAGGTCCACGGGTGTGCCTTCCTGGTTGGGCAGCGTGAACGTGGGCGCGGCCTGCCCCTCTTGCGGCATCGGTGCGTTATCGGCGGCAAAGCCGCGCTGGAGGGCGATGCCCCCGACGATCAGAACGACGGCGACGCCAACGGCAATCGCGGAAATCTTCGACATAACATCTCTCCTTGTGCGTGTGGGCCCTGGTGTCCGTGCGAGATTTGCGTGTGGGGACTGCGTGTGTGTGAACTAGTATGCGTGCCCGACCATTATCTGTTTTCGAGGGCGATTACCGCAATCCCCGCGGCGTCGGCCTCAGCCCGAACCGCGTCCCGGTCGAAAATCAGCGTCCTGTGCGCCTCCAGCGCCAGACACGTCGCTCCCGCCGCCCGCATCGTTTCAATCGTGTGAATCCCGATCACCGGAACATCGAACCGCAGATCCTGCTTCGGCTTCGCCACCTTCACCACCGTTAGGCTGCGATCAAGTGTCGACGCCGGATCGCCCAGGCTCAGCATCAGCTCTCCGGCCCGCTTGATCGTCGCGTCGGTCCCCTCCATCGCTTCAATCGCAATGCAGGCCTGCGCCGCGACCACCACTGTCTGGCCCAGATCGAACGCCGCGAGCCCCCGTGCCATTTCCCGCCCATAAGCGATGTCGCGCTCCTCCTGCTCGTTCGGTGCGCGCGCCGTCAGCACCCCAGGTTGCGCCAGCAGCCGTTCCAAATACGCCGTCGAAGGAATCAGCTCGATCCCCTCATCCCCCAGCACCTTGGCAACCGCGCCCAGCAGCATGTCCGTGTTGCGCGTCCGCAATGACAGCAGCAGTTTCGCCAGTCGCCAGTCCGGCCGGATGCTCGAAAAAATCTGCTTGTGCTTCACCTGCCCAGCCATCACCGCCTGATGCACGTCCTCGCGCTGGAACATCTCGATCAGCCGCGAAAGCTCGCCCAGCGACAACCAGTGAACACGCACCCCAGGATCCGCCGCCGCGCGGGCATCCATCTCCGGATCCGTCTCCTCTTGGATCGCCGCGACCACCACCTCGGTCCCATGCGCGCGCGCAGCGTCCAGCAGCAAAAACGGGAACCGCCCGTTCCCGGCGATCAGTCCAAGCTTGCTCATAACTGCGTCGGCTATTTCGCCGCGGGCTTCCCAAGATGATCGAAATTCAGAATCGCATTCAGCACCAGCGGATAAGTGCCGATCGTTTCGCCCCGGTAAATCGGATTGTTCGCGAACAGCAGCACGTTCCCGCTGCCGAAATGCGCGTCCACCACAATCGGCTTCTCTTCGATCGCCCCGCCGCCCTCCAGCAATCCCGACAACAGCAGCCCCTTCGCCGACACGAACCGCAAAATCACATCCGGCCGATACTGCTCCGGAATGACATACGGATTGTCGCGCGCCTCCTCCTCGTTCAGTGGCGTCGCCTCCCACGCCTTCGGTGATGGCAACGGCTCCGGCTCCACAGCAGCGCGCCCCTGTGGAATGTCCTCTTCCTGCGGTCCGCCGCGCCCCGTCGCGCGATGGTAGTCCTTGTCCGTCTCGATGTGCCGCGGCACCGTCATGTTGCCGATCGTGAACGCCATCCCATCGGCGCTGTACACCGCCAGGTTGTCCCCATAGCCCCACGCCACAGGATTCTTGTGATCCACAAACGTCGCGCCCAGCACACTGCCCACCACGTGCAGATTAGCGGCATGATTCACGAACACCCCCGGCGCAAGCCCCTCGTCGATCGCGAACTGCGCCGTATCCTCTGAGGTGATCAGCAGCCCACCCTTCACCACAAAATCCTTAAGGTGCGCAACCCCGTCCAGTCCCAGCCCTGGCCGCATATCCTCCGTCGAATCGATCGTCAGATTCGGCGTCAGGTCCGTCTTCTGCCATGGCAGCGGATTGCCCCACATCGGCATCCCGCCCACGATCTGCTGGGTCGACGACCGGCCGATAGGCGCAAAAATAATCACGTCGTATTTGTCGTGCAGGTTTCCTTCGCGCGAAACCGTCTGCGTGCTGATGTAGTCGTACGGCACATGCACCTTATCGAGCGCTTCACGCCACCATCCCTCGGTCTGCGTCCCGCCCCACGTGTGCATCATCGCGATCCGCGGCGCCTGCGCATCGTGCATCGGAACAGACGGCGCCGCACCCAGACTTACCGCTTCCACATCCGCATCCTTGATCGCCGCCTTCAGCGCATCCGCGCCTGCATTCTGCACGATTAGCGATCCCGCCCCGAAATGCTTCCCGCCCGCATCGAACGCCTGCTCGGCAACGGAAATCTTTGCATCCTTCAGCGCATAGCGAAGCCCCAGCAGCGTAATCTCTCCCGAGTTATTGATCGCCACGACATCGCCGGCCCCATTCACCGATCCCGCCGGAACCCCCGCGTCCGTCACCGATTCCATCTTCGCCTTCAAAATCGACGCATCGGTCACCCGCACCGTCGGCACCGCAAACAGATCCGGAAACGACCATCCCGTATCGTCATAAGGATGTTTCTGCGGATCGTCCGGCGCCCAGTACTGCCGGTCCAGCAACGCATCCGCTATGCGCGAATACGGCTGATCCATGCGGATCACGTAGCTCCCGGCCGGAAACGTCTCCGTCTTCGCCGCGACCGCCTTGTCCTTGTCGTCTGACTGCTTCTTGGCCGGCTTATTTGTAACCGTCACGGCTTCAGAAAGCCGGCTCACCTCCACATGCTGCAGCGCCATCACCCGCAGCAACTCCGCCCGCCGGCTCGCCGACTGGCTATCCGGTGGAATCACGTATGCCGCCGGCCCCGCACTCTCCGGCTTCTCAATCGACCGCTTCGCCTTCAGGTAATAATTCTCCAGCCACTGCTGGCTGTTCTGCGCGAAATACGAAATCGTCGTCAGCAGAGCCGTCTCTTCGTAATTGTTGTTGTTGCGCTGCGACCACTCCACCACCGGCAACGGTGGGTTCTGCTTGTACCAGGTCCGCTGATATTCATCCGGCGCCAGAATGCGCTTCTCCGTATCCGCCCCGCCATTCCCAAACGTCTCGTACAGTCGGCTGATCCCGTTGTGCATCGCGGCGAGAAACATCAGATACCCCGGGCTCCACGTATCGAAATCGCCGTGCGTGAAAACCCCCGGCATCCCGAACTCCGTCATCTGCTGCACATTGTTCCAGCCCATTTCCGCCCACTCGCCTGCGAGGATCGGATCGATCCACGCGTTATACGGCCCGTCGCCCACCGTGTTGTCGTAAAGAAACGGCACCGACTCGTGCAGATCGTGCAGCACCTGAGCATGCCAGTCGAGATACGTGTTCAGCACGTTCCGTGTCAGATCCAGCGTCATCGCCATCGCGTCGCGATTGTTGTCGTGCGCGACGTAGTGCCCCCAGTACACCAGCCGCGGCCAGTTGTCGTTGGGGTGCGCCAGGTGCCACTTGTAAATGTCCACCATGCGATCGCGCCCATCCACCTCCACCACCGGCGTGATCAGCACGATCATGTGCGAGCGAATGTATTTGATGTACGGCGAATCATCCACCGCCAGCCGGTACGCCAGCTCCATCAGCGCCGTCGGCGCGCCTGTCTCCGGCGAGTGGATCGTCCCCGTGATGTAGTAAATCGGAAACGACTGCTTCACCAGATCGGCCGCGACCTTGTCGTCCAGGTGGATGGTCCGCGGATCGGCCAGCTTCGCCAGCCGCGCATCGTTGTCCTTCTGCCGCGCCAGCACCGACTCATCCGCGATCGCCGCCGCGATCATCTCGCGCCCCTCTTCCGTGTGCCCGATCGTGTATACCTTCACCCGCGGCGTGCTGCCGGCGAGCAGCCGGAAATACTTGTACACATCCTCGGCATACGGCAGCATGTTCGGCGCGCCCGAAACATCTCCCAGCACCTTCCAGGGAGTCGGCACCGTCTTCGACGCCGGCAGATAGTCCGTCAGCGGCGAATTAAAGTACGGCTCCGTCGTGTACTTCTTAATGTGATCCGTGTAGTCCTGATCGATCGGTTGCTGCGCATCGCGCGCGTACGTCGGACTCAGCGCCGTCTGCGCGAACACCGGAAAGGACGCGAGGCAGGGAAGGGAAGCAAGCAGCAAAACGATCAGGCGGCAGCGAGTCTTCATTTGGGCACAGCCTCGGTCGACAGGGATTTGTAACGGAGGATGCAGAATATCAGGACTCGCCGTCCAGGCACACGCGCCTTCGGCGCCTCGCAAACTCTAAACTCCAAACTCTAAACCCTGCTCCACTACTCCCACTCGATCGTGCCCGGCGGCTTCGACGTGATGTCATAAACAACCCGGTTGATCCCGCGCACCTCGTTCACAATCCGGCTGGAAATCGTCTTCAGCACCTCGTAGGGCAGCGGTACCCAGTCTGCCGTCATGCCGTCTTCCGAATGCACCGCTCGAATCGCGCAGGTGTACGCATACGTCCGCTGATCCCCCATCACGCCCACGCTCTTCACCGGCAGCAGCACCGCGAACGACTGCCAGATCTGCTGGTAGAGTCCCGCCTTCTTGATCTCCGAAACCACAATCTCGTCGGCGTCCTGGATCAGCGCCACGCGATCCGCCGTCACTTCGCCCACAATGCGCACCGCCAGCCCCGGTCCCGGAAATGGCTGCCGTTGCAAAATGTCCTCCGGCATCCCGAGATCGCGCCCAATCCGCCGCACCTCATCCTTGAATAGATCCCGCAGCGGCTCGATGAGCTGCAGCGTCATGTCCTCTGGCAGCCCGCCCACATTGTGATGGCTCTTGATGGTCTGCGACGGCCCCTTCACCGGCGCCGACTCGATCACGTCCGGATACAGCGTGCCCTGCACCAGCCACTCCACACCGCCGGTTTCTTCCGCGATCCGATTGGCTTCATCGTCGAAAACCGCGATGAACTCGTTGCCGATGATCTTGCGCTTGCCTTCCGGATCGGTGACGCCCCGCAGCTTCAGCAGGAACCGCTTGCTAGCGTCCACCGCAACTAACTTCAGCCCCAGGTTGTCGCGCAGGTTCTGCTGCACCTTCTCGAATTCGTTCTTCCGCAGCACCCCGTTGTTTACAAACACGCACGTCAGATGATCGCCGATCGCCCGATGCACCAGCACCGCCGCGACTGACGAATCCACGCCGCCCGACAGTGCGCAAATCGCGTGCCCGGTGCCGACTTTCTCGCGAATCGCCGCCACCGTGCTCTGGATAAAGTGCTCTGGCGTCCAGTCCGGGCTCGCCCCGCAAATGTTGAAGACAAAATTCCGCAGCAGCGCCGTGCCCTGTTGCGTGTGGTGAACCTCGGGATGAAACTGCACCGCCCAGATGCGCCGCTCAGGGTTGGCCATCCCCGCCACCGCGTTCGACGTCTTCGCCGTCAGATGAAATCCCGGCGGCAGATCCAGCGCTTCGTCCCCATGCGACATCCATACATGCAGCGACGCGGGCAGATCGGCAAACAGCGGATTCGCCGTGTCGATCACCTCGACGTCAGCGGGCCCGTACTCGCGCTTCACCGCCGCCCGCACCCGCCCGCCCAGATGATGCGTGATGAATTGCAGGCCATAGCAGATTCCCAGCACCGGCAGTCCCATCTCCAGAATCGCCGGATCGGCAGGCGGCGCGTCGGCGTCGTACACCGAGCACGGTCCTCCGGAAAGAACAATGCCGATGGCGTTCTGCGCTCGAATCTCCTCAATCGTCGCGGTACAGGGCAGCACCACGGAGTGAACATTCTGCTCGCGGATGCGGCGCGCGATCAACTGCACATACTGCGCGCCGAAATCGAGGATCACGACCGACGGGGTGGGCACATGTCAGTTTGTCAGGGATTAATTTCGCTGTAAAGGAATGCTCGATTAGTTACTGCCTCCAGTTACTTCCTGCGCCGAAAAGTCTGCCCTGAGCGAGCCGTCAGGCGAGCCGAACGGTCGCGTCGCCTCGCGCGGCCAGCCCCCATAGCTCCACAAACGCCACCACCCGCGCCACCTGAAAAAAGTCCGAAGCCACCAGATACAGCACCGTCACCACCGCCCACCACGCGTACAGCGAAGCCCCATGCACAACCTCCTCGAACGGCAGCGGCGTCGCCGAGAAGACCATGGCCAGCACAATCAGCGCCAGCTTCACAATGCCCATCACCAT
>JBEKIN010000033.1:0-22164 GCA_050011735.1 Acidobacteriaceae bacterium
GACGAGCTGATTGTGCTCTCGGGAGATGTGCCGTAGCTGCGAACGGAGACGATTCTTGCGCTGCGGGATTTTCATCTGCGGAGGGGGCGGCGATGACGGTGTTGACGGCGGTGCCGGCGAATCCCTTCGGCTACGGGCGGGTGCTGCGCGAATCGCCCGATGCGCCGGAGGTGACGGCGATCGTGGAGCAGAAGGCGCTGGAGCCGGAGCAGCAGGGCGTGCGCGAGATCAACTCGGGCATCTACGGCTTTCAGCGGAAGGCGCTGTTTCAGCACATCGGGCAGCTGCGCGCGAACAACCTGCAACAGGAGCTCTACCTGACGGATATGGCGCGCATCCTGCACGATGCGGGGGAACGGGTGGTGGCGATCGCGGCCGCGAAACCCGAAGAGGTGCTGGGCGCGAACACCATTGCCGAGATGGCGAAGCTGGATCGGGAGCTGCACATGGCGACGGCACAGCGGCTGATGGATAACGGCGTGATCATTCAGCAGCCGGAGACGGTGGTGATCGATGCTCGCGTGGAAGTGGGTCCGGACACGACGATCGAGCCGTTCGCGCAGTTGCTGGGAAAGACGCGGGTGGGGAGCGACTGCCGGATCCGGTCGTATTCGGTGCTGGAGAACACGACGCTGGAGGATCAGGTGACGATCCTGCACTCGTGCGTGATTGAAGATGCGCGGATCGACAGGGGAGCGCGGATCGGACCGCTGGCGCATCTGCGGCCGGGGTGCCATATCGGCGAAGGCGCGCACATCGGCAATTTTGTGGAGGCGAAGAAGACGCATCTGGGGAAGGGTTCGAAAGCGAATCACCTGACGTACCTGGGAGACGCGGAGATCGGCAGCGGGGTGAACATCGGGGCGGGAACGATCACGTGCAACTACGACGGGGTGAACAAGTACCCGACGGTGATCGGGGATGGGGTGTTCATCGGCAGCGATTCGGCGCTGGTGGCTCCGATCGTGATCGGCGAGGGCGCGTATGTGGGAGCGGGATCGGTGATTACCAAGGATGTTCCCGCGGACGCGCTGGCGGTGGCGCGGGGCCAGCAGGTGATCAAAGAGGGCTGGGCGAAGAATCGGCGGGCGCAGCGAGAGGCGCAGAAGGCGAAAGGCTAGCGAGAAGCGTTTAGCGAGAAGCGCTTAGCGGCGATTAGCGAGCTGCGAGTGAGAACCGAGCCAAAGGCGAGTGAGAATCGAGTCAAAGGCTAGCGAGAATCGAGTCAAAGGCTAGCGAGAACCGAGCCAAGGCGAGTGGGAATCGAGTTAACTACGAGCCAAAGGCGGGGGAGATGGCCTAGGCGGCTTCCTGGCTGGTTTCACCTATACCGGCGAGCTCGGCGCGGAGGCGCATGCGCGCGGTGAGCGCAGCGCGAAGCACCGCGGAATTGTCCATCCGCAGCAGTTCGCTGACGCGTCTGGGGGAATAACCTTCCACGTCCATCAGCAGAAAGATCACCCGCTCCCCAGAAGGGAGACAGCGGAGGGCTTCCTCGAGTTCGGTGCGCAGGATGTTATTACGCGGCGGAAGGTAGCCGGCGGTGGGCGGAGGCAGCGGCGGGTCCTGGCGGAGGATGTCGCGGTCACGGAGTTGATCGAGGAGAGCTTCGTCGACGATGGCGCGGTCGGGCTCTTCATTTTGGCGAAAAGCGCGAATGAAGGCGCCGCGCAGGATGTCCTCGGCTTCCAGCTCGCTTCCGGTCATGTAATACGAGACGGAATAGACGCGATGGCGGTGACTGTCGTAGATATCCCGCTGCCTTTCTTCAAGGCATTGCGGGGCCATCTCGCGGGCCGTCATTTTTGCTGATTGCGGATCGAATTCGAACAACATGCGTGGAGCCGCTCTGAAGACACACATCCGGCAGGAGAAGCTTAACACGAACCACCTATGCAAAATTACACCGTTTGGGGGAGGGAGCCCGGGGTGCTGGTTGGCGGAAAATAAGGCTCTCCGCAGGGGTCACGACAGATTCCGGTGTTTCACGGGGGCGATGGGTTTTTCCCAAATTTGAGAAGCGTGGAGGGGGTGACCCTAAATGGTCCACCAGGGCTCCACGTTCCGGGAATTGTTTCGAAGGGGCAAATCCAGCAGGATACGATAGAGCGGAATTCTTCGGGGTGCAAACAAATTTGGTGAATGGGGCTGCAGGGGCTGGAGGGGCAGTGGCGTCAGAGCGGATCCTGATCGTGGACGATGAGCCCTATGTTCGGACGCTCATGGCGGCCATGCTCGAGAAATCCAATTACACGCCGGTGCTCGCCTCGAATGGCCTTGAAGCGATCGAGCATCTGGAGCACGACCCGCCTTACGATCTGATCCTCTCCGACATTGTGATGAACGGCCTCGATGGCATCGGGCTGCTGGAGCGCATCCGGCAAGTGCAGCCGGATACGCCGATGGTGATGGTGACGGCGATCCACGACGTGGGGGTTGCCATTTCCGCGATGCGCAAGGGCGCATACGACTATCTGCTGAAGCCGTTTGAGAAAGAGCAGCTGCTGGTGACGGTGCGGCGGGCGCTGGATTACCGGCGGCTGGTGCAGCAGAACTCGGTGTACCGGCACAACCTGGAGCAGCTGGTCTCGGCGCGCACCGAGATGCTGCGGCAGGCGATGGCGGATCTGGAGCGGTCGTATGACATCACGCTGGAGGCGCTGGGCGACGCGCTCGATCTGAAGGATGCGGAGACGGAGGGGCATTCGCGGCGGGTGACCGCCTATACGATTGCGCTGGCGCGGCACTGCGGGGTGGAGATGGCACAGACGCGGGTGATCGCGCGCGGGGCGTTTCTTCACGACATCGGGAAGATGGCGATACCGGACGCAATTCTGCTGAAGCCGGGGAAGCTGGATCCGGAGGAGCAGCAGGTGATGCGGGAGCACTGCGCGCGCGGCTACCAGATTTTGCGCAAGATTCCGTTCCTCGAGGAAGCCGCGGAGATTGTTTACAGCCACCAGGAGCATTACGACGGCAAGGGGTATCCGAGGAATATGAAGGGGGAGGCCATCCCGCTGGGAGCGCGGATATTCGCGATTGCGGACACGGTGGATGCGATCACGTCTGACCGGCCGTACCGCCGGGCGCGCTCGTACGATGTGGCGCGGACGGAAGTGGAGCGTTGTGCGGGAACCCAGTTCGATCCGAATATCGTGGAGGTTTTCCTGGGGCTGCCGGACAGCCTGTGGGAGGATCTGCGGTCGGAAATGACCCGCCATCCGCGCTTCTCTCCGCTATCATTTGCTGGGGCGATCGAAGATCTGAAAGTCTAGCTGGAAACGGTCCGCCTGAAAAATCAGCAGCGTGGGGAGACGGCCATGCCTGTACTGGACGAGCGAGTCGTCACGGCAAGAATGAAATTCATACCCCTCTGGAAGCTCGAACGGGGCGAACTGGTGCGCCACTGCGAGTTCGAGAACTTCGTGGAGGCCATGCAATTTGTGAACAGCGTGGCAGAGATGGCCGAGGGGGCTGGGCATCATCCCGATATCGATATCCGCTACAACAAGGTACGACTGGCGCTGGTGAGCCATGACGCCGGGGGCCTGACCGAGCGGGATTTCGATCTGGCTGCGGGGATCGACAGCCTGGGCTGATGCTGGTTTGCGGGTTTTTTTGGGACGCCGGCCCGTGAGCGGAGGCGGGGCTCGGCGCAACTTTTAGTCCTCATCCGCGTCTGGTTGAGAGGAAGAGGGCTTTTTCCGGTCGGCCTGGTGGAGTCCGGAAAGGGCTTTGCGGTTCCAGAGAACCACGGCAAGGCCACCGACCAGGGCGGAAGCGGCGACGATCATGCCCGTGAGGAAGGCTTTGAGTTTGGCGCCGGATTGAGGTGGATCTGGGTCAGGTGGCTGATTCGGCATGGGACGAAGGGCGGCGGAAGGTCCGAAATGGGGCAATCAACCGCTTCGGAAATATTAAATTGTGTATGCGACTTGTGCATAATGGGGTTCAGAGTTACACTATTCTGGAGATTGAGGGATAGGGATTTTTCGCTGGACCGAGCAGAATTCGTGGTTCGGGTCGATGGCGACAGGCATCTGAAGTAGAGAGAGATTTAAGCCGGAACGGGGACCGAGAATTCCCGGCTGGCAGAGAGTTTATAAGTTGCGTCACTGGCCTCCCGGCACGAACAAATCAACGTTCGTGCCGCTTTTTTTTGCTTTTGAGGGGTCGGGCCGCCAATTTCTGTTCGTTTCGTGCCGGTGCCGGCTGCCGGTGGGGAGAATGGTTATTGTTACGATAGAAGCGGAGAGGCAACGTTGAAACGAGCGGTTCTCAGCCTTTTGGTCGCGCTGCTAATGGTCGCCAGCTACGCGGTTCCTGTGAGCTTCGGGGCGGCGAGCGCGGTGCACGCCCAATTTTCCGATCCGCAGCAGGATATTCCGGCCTATCACCCCGATGCGCCCGAGAAAGGGCAGGTGCTGCCGCCGATTCTCTCGGGCAATCAGCTGACGGGGCCGTTCTTCCGCGAGAAGTGGCAGGTGGAGGTGTACAAGGAGGCCGCGCAGATTCCCGGCGTGCTGTACCAGCTGCCGTGCTATTGCCACTGCGATCGGGCGCTGGGGCACACGAGCCTGCACAGCTGCTTTGAGGGTACGCACGGGGCAATTTGCGCGACCTGCGCGGCGGAAGGCGCATATGCCTACAAGATGACGAAACTGGGGCGGACACCCCAGCAGATTCGGGACGGCATCGAACGCAAGGAGTACGAATCGATCGATCTGGACGCGCTCGGGCGGAGTTAGGGCCGCTCGCGGGGTCGCCCCGATTCACACTGTGCAAAGCCGCCGGCTGGTCTGCCATAATCACCCAACGATGACGCGCCTCCCGCGCCTTTTGCCGCTCTTTGTGCTGCTCTGCTGGAGCGTAGGATCGGTCTCCGCTGTTGCAACGCGCCGGCCGGGGCCGTATGTGCTTCCGTGTGCCGGAGTGACGCTCCGGGCGAACTACATCGCCGATGCCGGAGAAAACGCGGGGCCGGGATTTTCTTTTCACATCGAGAACAAAACGGCGAAGGACATTCGGCTGGAGCAGCCTGTGCCTTCGAGCGCGCACTGGTACGCGCGGGTGGGAACCCGATGGTTGTGGCGCGCATCGGCAGGCCGAGGCGGAGCGCTGGTGAACGCGCTGAGTGAAAAGGGGCCGATGTTCGCGTATCAGCCGGCGTCGCCACCGGAGCATGCGGAGTATCTGACGGTTCCGGCGCGCGGGTCGCAGGACTGGGTGGTGACGATGCGCGACCATCCGGCGATCGACTACAAGCCGAGCTGCGCGCGGTGCAACTATCCGGGAGAGACGGAGTATCAGGCGGTGTTCGCGTACGCGTATCTGCCGAACGCGGAAGAGCATGCCCCGGATTTATTGCGCTGCGGGCTGCGCACCGCACCGGTGCCGATGCCGCCGGTGGCTCTCCACGCCGCATCACTAGAGACGCATTAATTTTCTCCGGAGCCGCATCCTGAACGAAATAATCCTCGTCTGTTCGCGTAACTGTGCAGAACATCCCGCCGCGCAACACAGCGCATGGGAGCGGGTTGGAAAGAGCAACAGGAGGAAGGACAAAAGAAAGCCAATGAAACACAAACTATTCGCAATTGCACTCGGCGGAATGCTCGCGCTTGGCGCGCAGGCCGCTCTCTACGCGCAGGAGCAGGCACCGGCCACCAGCGGCCCGCAACAGGGCCAGTGGGGTCATGGGCACCGGCACATGATGGATCCTGACCGGCAGCTCGCGCACCTGACGAAAACACTGAATCTGAGCGCCGACCAGCAGTCTCAGATCAAACCCCTTCTGGTGGATCGCCAGGAGAAGATGAAGGCGCTGTGGCAGGATCAGTCGCTGTCCCGCGAGGATCGCCGCGGCAAAGCGCAGGCGATTCGGCAGGACACACGCACGAAACTGGAAGCGGCGCTGAACGATCAGCAGAAGCAGCAGTTCGAAGCACTGCAGGCGAAGATGCAGGAGCGCCGGCAGCAACGGATGGGAGGCCCGAACCAGGCGCCCACGGGAGCACCGCAGCCTGAATAGCTGACGGACGAGTGCGAATGCAGGCCGCCGACAACATTCCGGCGGCCTTCTTGATTGGTGACGACGGCTGTTACGAATCGGGCCTGAAGCCGTGGCGTGGCGATTTCCGCCAGCTTTCCAACGCGAAGCGGGGCGCGGATGGCGTCCCGTTTTGGTTTCAGAGACATTACCGAGGAGTTGAGGTCCGGCATTCTGTTGTACGGGCGGCACGCGGTACGAGGTTAAGCTTCTTGCTGTGGGGTGAACCTGGCGGGGCGAAGCGGGGTTTTTCCCGGGGGATTTTTCCGGGTTTTTTCCGCGAACTATGGAACCCGAGCTGTTGAAACGGTTTGAAGATTCGTGGCCGTGGTGGTCACGATTCAGAGGTGCAGCTCCATAAAGACGTTGGCCCGGATGTATTTCGATTCGTGGGGCGGGCCGGGCAGGTGGCGAAAGCCGAGCTGCTCGTAGAGGTGGATGGCGGCCGCGGCTTTGGTGTTCGATTCAAGGTAGAGGCGATGCGCCCCCATGATGCGGGCCACGTTGATGGCGAACTGGAGCAGTTTGCGTCCGATGCCGGTGCCGCGGGTGGTTTCCGCAACGGTCATCTTGGCTAGCTCGAATTCTTTTGGCGCGATGAGAATGAGCGCACAGCAGCCGATGGGCTCACCGGCTCGCTCGGCAATACAGATTTGACCGCCGGGATCGAGGATATGCGTTTTCGGATCGCTGATCACTTCGCGATCCGCAGGTTCGAGCTCGAAGTATTGGGTGATCCAAGCTTCGTTGAGGCGAAGGAAGGCGGCTTCGTCACCGGGGCGAAAGGTGCGGTAAGCGACGCTGTCGGAGTGCGATTGCGTCATAGGTCGAGATTAGCGCGGAGTGGATCGAAGCGTGACCCCGATTGCAGCGAGAAGGGATCAGGCGACAGCGAGCGGTCGTCAATGCGTGGGCGGTGGCGGAGGCACGACGGTGGTGCCGGGCTGTTGCTGCGCGGTGGCGTGAAATTTTTCGTAGTCGTTGTCAGTGACCTGAATGTTGGCGCGAATGCCGATGACGCCGATGGCGTGCGCAATCAGGCTGACGTTGGCTCCGGTGGGCAACCAGAGCTCGTTGTTGACGAGCTTCTGATCGAAGGTGAGGGTGCTGCCCTTGCCAAGAGAAAAGAGGCCGAAGCCGGCGTGGACGTTACTGTCAAGCTGCGCGACGAGACGGCGCACCTGGCGATCCTTTTCGTCGATCCAGAAGGTGCCGGAGGTACGGAGAGCGGCCTCTTCAGCGACGTTGTGCGCTTTGGCGTGAGGATCGCCGGCAAAGTCGAAGGTGATGGTGCTGCGGCCATCCATCATTTCGCGGCGGGGGGTGGAAACTTTGGCCATGGCCAGGATGTGGCTGACGCTGATGCCCTGATCGCCCTGCGGGGCCTGCCCGGGCGGTGTTTGCTGGGCTTTGTCAACCTCCTTCATCACCTGGTCCTGGACTTTTTTTTGCTGATCCGCGTCGAGGTCTTTGCCGTCCTTTTTGATCTGGCGCCGAATTTCGTGCGTGTTGACGAAAAAGATCTCGAATTCCACGGACTCGGTCTTCTTCACGCTGCCGTTTTTGTTCAGTTCCTGGCTGACCTGAGTTTCGTGGAAGGTGTAGTTCTCCTGAACGGATTCCATCTGCCGCTGGTGCTCGCGGACCTGCTGGATGAGGGTGGGAACATCGGGCAGCGGAGGGTCCGGCGCCTGCGGGAACGCGACCAGAGGAGCGCTGAGGGCGAGGGGCAGCGCGACGGAACGAAGAAGCCGCTGCAGCGGGCGAGGATGGCGGAGGCGGCTACGCAAAATATTTTCCGGTAGGCCGATCCTAGCGTAACCTGTACCAACTCCCGGCAAGGCCGGGCGGAAAGGAGTGCGACGGGATGGTGCGGTTGCTGCTGAAGTGGCTGTTGTACGCATTTGCTCTGTTAGTTACGGCGAGACTGGTGCCGGGGTTCCACGTCAGGAGCATCGGAGCGGCGCTGATCGCGGTGCTGGTGGTCGGGCTGCTGAACATGACGCTGGGTTTGCTGCTGAAGCTCATCACGCTGCCGCTGGGCATATTAACGCTGGGGTTGTTCTTTCTGGTGATCAACGCACTCATTTTGAAGCTGGCCTCGGGCGTGATTCCAGGATTTATTGTTGCGACCTGGGGCGCGGCGCTCATTGGGGCTCTCGTGCTGGCGGTGCTGCATATGCTGTTGTCGCTGCTTCTGGATAAAGACTAACGAGTGGCGTTTAGCTAAAAAAGCGGTTGGCTAAGAACCGGTTAGCTAAGAACCGGTCGGCGCAAAGTTGGTAGGCGGGTGAGCAGGCGGGGTGTGGCGCTTCGATACAATGGGGCTATGCCGCCCGAAAACGCTCCCCGACGCCGGCAGAAAGCCCCACCTCCTGGCGAAACCGGACAGGAAGCGCTGTATCTGCGCTCGCTGAGCGAGCGCCAGGTCCCGGTGCACGTGAAGCTGCGGGACGGTGAGACGGTGTCAGGGTGGATTGAGTATTTCGACGACCGCATGATCCGGCTGACGCGCGAAGGGAAACCCAACCTTTTTATCTACAAGCACCAGATTCGGACTATTAGCGAACACGGGCGGGATGGCCGTCGCCGAAACCGCAAGGAGCCCACCGCGGACCTGGCAGGCGAGGATGGCCAGTGAGTGAGGCGGGACTGCACGGCAGGGTTCCGGAGCGCCTGGATCTGGCCGGACGCGCAGCGGGAATTGCGCTGGAAGCCGGTGCACTGACGCGAGAGTATTTCGAGCGGGGCGTCGCGACCGAATACAAGGGCGACGTGGATCTGGTCACTGAGGCGGATCGCGCATCGGAAAAGCTGATTACGGAACGGTTGAGCGCGGTGTTTCCGGACCACGGAATTTATGGCGAGGAGGGGGTGCGACGGCGGATGGACAGCGAATATCGGTGGTACGTGGATCCGCTGGACGGCACAACGAATTTCGCGCATGGATTCCCGGTTTTCTGCGTTTCGCTGGGGCTCGAACAGAGGCAGACGCGGCTGGCGGCGGGGGAAGACGGAGAGCTGATCGCAGGGGTGATTTACGATCCCATGCGCGACGAGCTGTTCTTGACGCAAAAGGGGCAAGGCGCCTGGCTGAACGGCCGGAGAGTGCATGTGTCGGGGACGAAGCATCTGGCCGAGGCGCTGCTGGCTACCGGATTTCCGAGCCGCAAGCGGCACGTGAGCCCGAATATCCACTTCTACCAGGAGCTCACGCTGCGGTCGCACGGCGTGCGGCGGGCGGGATCGGCGGCACTGGATCTGGCCTACACGGCGTGCGGGCGGATGGATGCGTTTTGGGAGTTTTATCTAAACCCGTGGGACACGGCGGCGGGCGCGCTGCTGGTGAAGGAAGCGGGGGGCGCGATCACGCGATTCGACGGCACACCTTTCCGGCTGGACAGCAGCGAGGTGCTGGCGACGAATGGACTGCTGCACGAAGAGGTGATGGCGCAATTCGCCGACATGTTTGCGGGGAGGGGTTTGCACCCGATCCCGACGCCGGCGGAGTTCGCAGCACAGCGGGCGGCGCGGTCGAGCTGAACAAAAGCCTGGCGGCGGGACCCATTCCTAAAGTTATTTTCCTGCGCGCGGTGCTTGGTTTCGTGCCCCTGGCCCCTGCTAGAATGATCCGTTGTCGCAACTCCGACACCCGAAGAGGAATTCATGGCTTACGTGATTGCGGAACCCTGCATCGGCACCAAGGACTCAGCTTGCGTCGATGCGTGTCCGGTGGACTGCATCCATCCCAAGAAAGACGAGGCGAAACACGCCGAGTCCGATCAGCTTTTCATCGATCCGGTAGAGTGCATTGACTGCGGAGCGTGCGTGCCGGTATGTCCGGTGTCGGCCATCTTTGCCGCCGACGACGTGCCGGAGAAGTGGCAGAGTTTCACGGAAAAGAACGCGGCATTTTTCGGCCGCTAGGCTCTGCTCATTCGCCTCGGACGCACGCGGCCGACTGTGCGTCCTGAGCGTGGTTTGTCGTTCCGCCGCGTATTTCCATTCCCCAGGGAAGCAACCCCCGCACTGCGGAACTGCGTCGAAGAGCCATACCGCTTTTCCCGGAAAAAGTTTGCCTATGAGCCTGACTGCACAGAAGACCATGAACAGCAGAGCCCCAGGAGCGTTTTCTCATGGAACAATTGCCACGAAAGGGTTTGTTCTGATGGCCGGACCGACACAGCCGCGACCGGCGAACCAACACATGCGCCGCAATCCTCCGATCGCCGGGGAGCAGGAGGCAATTGACAGAGCTCGCGAGGGCGATGGACGGGCGTTTGAGACGCTCTATGCCATGCACAAGCGGCGGGTCTATTCGCTGTGCCTGCGCATGCTGGGCAATGTGGCGGAAGCGGAGGATCTGACGCAGGAGGCGTTTCTCCAGCTATATCGCAAGATTGGGACGTTCCGCGGGGACTCGGCGTTTTCGACGTGGCTGCATCGCCTGGCGGTGAATGTGGTGCTGATGCATCTGCGGCGCAAGGGACTGCCGCAGATATCACTGGAGGAGGCGCTGGAGCCGGCGCAGGACGATGGGCCGCGCAAAGATATAGGAGCGCGGGATCTGACGCTGTCGGGGTCGATCGACCGGGTGACGCTGGAGCGAGCTATCGAGAATCTGCCTCCGGGATACCGGCTGGTATTTGTACTGCACGATGTGGAAGGGTACGAGCATAATGAGATAGCGGAGATGCTGGATTGCTCCACCGGGAACAGCAAATCGCAGCTGCACAAAGCGCGGATGAAATTACGCGACCTGCTGCGGAAGGGCCAGCGGAAGGAGCAGATCGCGTGATTGTGATGCGCGCCATGGACAAAACCATGACCTGTGCTGAATTCCAGGACGTCCTACCGGAGCTGTTCGAGGCGCGCAGCGACCTTTCCGGCCACGAGCATCTGAAGAGTTGCGAGAACTGCGCCGCCCTGGTGCGGGACCTCGAGTACATAGCGTCGCAGGCGAGGCTGCTGCTGCCGATTCACGATCCCAGCCCCGCGGTATGGGACAACATCCAGCAGGCGATTCGGCAAGACAAGCCTGAGCCCCCGGGCACAGCGGCGCGGAAATAACGCTGGCCGTCCGGTCTGGCGTTCATATAATCAGCACAAGCATGAGCGGCCCGGCCTCGTTTCCGGCAAATCCATCGCGCATTATCCTCACCGGCTTTATGGGCGCGGGCAAGACCACTGTCGGCGGGTTGGTGGCTGAGCGCCTCGGCTGGGATTTTGTCGATTCGGACCATCTGGTAGAAACGCGCGCGGGGGTGACGGTGGCGGAGATCTTCGAGAAGAGAGGCGAAGCCGCGTTTCGGGAGATGGAAGCGGCGGCGATCCGGGATACAGCGTCGGCGGATCGGCTGGTGGTGGCGCTGGGCGGGGGCGCGCTGGAGATTGCGGCAACGCGCGACCTGGTGGCGGGTTTGCCTGATGCGCTGGTGATATTTCTCGACGCGCCGCTGGAGACGCTGTTGGCGCGGTGCGCAGGACATGCGGACGGCCCTGTGCGCCCAGTGCTGGCGGATCGCGTTCGGCTGGCGGAACGGTGGAACGCGCGTCTGCCGTGGTATCGCCGCGCGCATCTCACCGTCGACACCGCGGAGCTTTCGCCTGAGGCTGTAGCGGAATGCATTCTGCAGAGACTTGAGCCGGGAATCGGGGGCGGGCTGCCCGCTAACGGGCGGATTTCCGGTCGCGCGCACAGCAAGCGGGGAGTGCCTGCATGACCAGCACGAAGCCGATGGACCCGCGCAGCATCGTCCTGTTCGCGTTTGGAGTGGCGATTGCGCTCTATATGTCCTACATCCTGCGCGATGAGCTGGTGGTGATTTACGTCAGCGCGCTGTTCGCGGTGGTACTGATGCCGCTGGTGCGGGGGGTGATGAAGCTGCACATCGGCCGATGGCACCCGAGCCGGGGCATCGCAGTGCTGCTGATTGTGGTGCTGACCGCCGGGAGCCTGACCGCTTTCTTCGCCTACGCGCTGCGGCCGGCATTCAAGGACCTGCGGGAGTTTGTGAGGGAACTGCCGCAGCGAGGGCCGCAGTTCTTTGCCCGCATCCAGCAAGTTCCGTTGCTGCGCGACGTCAATCTGGATGCGCTGCAGGAGAAGGTTCAGGACATTGCCGCCAATCTGGCGACGTATGTGGTTCGCTTCGCGAGCGACTGGGCGGGGACGGTGGTTCGCATCATTGCCGGAGTTGTGCTGACGGTGTACTTCATCCTGGAAGGGGATGAGGCATACGGGTGGTTTCTCTCGCTGTTTCCGATGGAGCGGCGGCTGCGTTTGGATCAGACACTGGCGCGGGCCTCGGCGCGTATGGGCCGTTGGCTGCTGGGCCAGGGGACGCTGATGCTGATCCTGGGAGTGTGCAGCACGATCGTCTTCGCGCTGCTGCGGGTCCGGTATGCGTACGCGCTTGGAGTGATCATGGGGCTATTCAATCTGGTCCCGGTGGCGGGAGCGCTGATTTCGGTTTCGCTGGTGGTGCTGGTGGCGGCGCTGGATTCCTGGGGGCGCGTGGCGGGCGTGCTGATCTTTTATATTGTGTATCTGCAGATCGAAAACACCTGGCTGACTCCGAAGATTATGAGGACGCAGGTCGACCTGGCGGGGCTGACGATTCTGATCGCGCTGCTGCTCGGATCGTCGCTGGCGGGCATTATTGGGGCGATGGTCGCTGTGCCGACCGCGGTGCTGATTGCGGTGGTGCTGAACGAGTACGCGGTGCACGAAGAGGGGGGAATTATCGCGGAACCGCACCCGGCGCCGGCCACGCCGCGTGTCGAGTAGGCAGTGATAATCTGAAACTGCAGGATGGTCGAGCTTATGTTGTTTCACGTCACTTTGGAGAAGGCTGAGGACGGCTGGATTGTGGCCGAATGCCCCGCGTTGCCGGGGTGCGTCTCGCAGGGCCGGGATGAGAAGGAAGCCCTGGAGAATATCCGCGAAGCGATTACTGCGTGGATGTGGGCGGAGGACCAGAAAGCCGCAAGCTCGCTGCCACCCGGCCGAACACCAGTTGTCGTACCTGTCTAAGAAAATTCCCTAACGCCTTTGGACTTTCGGATCGGTGCGTTATAACGCATTCGACGACACCTCGTGGGGAAGCTCGCAAACATTTCAGGCAAAAGAAGCGGCTAAGGCATTTGGACGCGCCGGTTGGCAGGTTACCGGACAAGTGGGCAGCCACCTGGTCATGACGAAAGCAGCACAACGCGCGAATCTCGCGATTCCTCAGCACAAGGAACTTTCGGTGGGGACGCTGCGAGCCCTGATCCGCGCAGCGGAGATGACGGTGGAGGAGTTCACCGAGCTGTTGTAAATTCGCGGTCGCGTGAGCGTGGCTCGTCAGCAAGCATTCGAGCCTGGTATCATGAAAGGCAGACCTTTCTGTTGTTCCGCAGAATCCTCTCCATGCACTCTTGCTCCCATCGCGACACTTGCCGGCCAGGAATCGTATGGCTGTGACCTCGGCCCCGTCCGGCATCGAGCCGGTAGTGGTTGCGCTCGAACCGCGAACCGGGGACGGGCACCATCATCTGCACGCGCCACGCGCGGGCGAAACCGCGTCGCTGCTCGTGGATTATCGCGAGCTGTTCAAACTGCGCGTGACGCTAATGGTGACGCTGACGGGATGGGCGGGGTTTTATCTGGGGTCGATGCGCTCGGGGATCAGCAGCGTCCAGCCGGGTTTGCTGGAGACGCTGATCGGCATCAGCGTGGTCTCGTCGGGCGCGGCCGCGCTGAACCAGGCGATTGAGCGCAGGCTGGATGCGAAGATGCTACGGACGGCGAATCGTCCCATGGCTACGGGGCGGATCGGTCTGGGGCACGGCATCACGATCGGGTTGCTGGCGATTATCGCGGGGACGCTGTGGCTGACGCGCGAGACAAATTTCATTACCGGCGGGCTGACGCTGCTGACTGCGTTTCTTTACGTCGCTGTGTATACGCCGCTGAAGCGCGTGACGACGCTGGCGACGTTTATCGGGGCGTTTCCGGGCGCGATGCCGCCACTGCTGGGCTGGACAGCGGCGCGGGGCGTGATCGAGTGGCAAGGGGTGGCCCTGTTCGCGATTCTCTTCGTGTGGCAGTTCCCGCACTTCATGTCGATTGCGTGGCTCTATCGCGAGGACTACGCGCGCGCGGGCATTCGCATGCTGCCGGTGGCGCAGCCGGATGGATGGTCGACGGCGCTGGAGGCGCTAACCTACGCGGTGCTGATGATTCCTGCGAGCCTGCTGCCGTTCTGGCTGCACATGGACGGAAAGATTTATGCGGGAGTCGCGCTGGCGCTGGGGCTTGTGTACCTCGGGTACACAATTCGCTTTACGCAGATTGTGCGAGCACGGAGCGAAACCGAGTCGAGAATGTACGCGCGCGACCTGCTGAAGGTGAGCGTGATTTATTTGCCGCTGCTGCTCGCCGCGCTGATGCTGAATGCGAAGTGAGGAAGAGATCAGTGGTCAGCGACCGGTGATCAGTGACTAGAAACACCGCATGGAAACAGCGACGAGTCCGAAACTGAGTCCGAGGCCGAAGCAGTCGATGTCGGCGCCGATAGCGGCGATCATCGGCGTGAGCGTGGCTGCAACGCTGTTTCTGTTCTGGCTGATCTATGTGCATCCGGCGTCCGATGCGGCGGCGGTGCGCTACGCGTTTCTGCCGAATCTGAATGCGCTGCTGAACGGACTGAGCGCCATTGCGCTGCTGATTGGGTTTTATTTCATCCGGGCGCATCGCATTGCGGCGCACCGGGCCAGCATGATGACGGCTTTCGTCTTCAGCTCGGTGTTCCTGGTGTGCTACGTCGCCAACCACGCGCTGCACGGCGACACCCTCTATCCGGTGCACAACCGCGTCTACTATGCCGCGTATCTGCCGATCCTGATCAGCCACATCGTGCTGGCGATTGTGGCGCTGCCTATCGTGCTGATCACGTTTTACCTGTCGTTGTCGCGGCGATTCGCGGCACATCGCAAACTGGCGCGGTTCACATTTCCGCTGTGGCTCTATGTTTCGGTGACGGGCGTGGTGGTACGTGTGATGCTGGTGGCGGCGCTGCGCTAGAGGGCCGCGAGGCACTTCGGGTATTCGATGGCCGAGAGATCAGAGATCGCAAACCGGGCGGGAGCCAGTGACGACGGAACGCGGTCGCTGCTGCGAACCGGCAGCTGGATGCTTGCGGCCGGGGCGCTGGCTGCGCTTCTGACCGCGACCGTGTTTGGCGGGATCAGCCGCCAGGGTCCGCATACCAACGCGGGCTGGCTGTCGCTGATGGCGGCATTGATGTGCCTGCCCTTCGGACTGATGCTGTTCGCCCTGGGCGCGGCGAAATGGCTGCGCAACCGGCGGCTCGCGCGAATGAGCCAGCGTTAGCATGTGTTCTGGTTGTGCAGCGAGGTAACCGCCGTGGTTCGCAAACGCTCGCGAATCGGTGGCGCTTACCCGCCCGCCAGGATACGCTCGTCAACAGGGCGGGACCGCGTATCGAGCCAAGAGCAGCTTTGCCGGGGTCCCTGGTGCCTCTGCCGATCGCGACAAAAGCACGCGATGCGGGTTCAGGAATAATGCTCTGAGAGCCGGGCCGCGCCTGGCTGCGTGCCCAGCAAGGAGAGATTCTCTGATGAAGACCACGGGACGGTTCGCCATGCTGGCTGTGGCCGCCAGCTTTCTGTTGATCTCGGCCGCGGGTGCGCAGTCGACGCCGCCGGCGCAGAATGAGCCACCGCAGCAGGATCAGGCTCAGGACAAAAACACCGGAGTGTCGCATCCACCGGCGGATGACACAATCCAGGCGGACGAGGATGTTGCGCCGGCGGTTGTGGTTCCCAGGCCCAAACCGTCCGCAGCGATTCCGGTGACGCCGGTGAAGCCGGCCGTTGTGACGCCGCAGCCGGGCGATCCGGATTACGGGATGGTCACTTCGGTTCCCGGGACCACGACCGACGCGGCCTTGACGAGGCGTTCCTGGAATCCCGACGATGGGATGGTCAACTATGTTCCGTCGGACCCGAATGAGCTGGCGGCGGGCACCAATATTCGCGTGCGGCTGTCTCAGGATCTCTCGACGACAGAAGCGCATCCTGGCGAGGCGTTCCGCGCGGTGGTGGACAGGGATGTGTCCAAGGAAGGGCGAGTGATTATCCCGGCGGGCGCGGAGTTGCGCGGTCACGTGGTTGGGGTGTCGCAGGGACATCACGTGGGCCCGCACGCGACCATTCGTCTTCGTCCGGAAACGGTGATGCTGCCGGACGGCACGGCGTACCACCTCTACGCGGAGGCGGTGCAGTCGAAGGCGCCTGGGACTCGCACTACGGACGAGGGCGGGATTGAAGCCAGCCCACACTATAAGAAGGACGCGATCGAGTACGGAGCGGGCACCGGCGTGGGCGCAGTTGCGGGCGGCGAGATCGCCGGCCCGGTCGGCGCGGGTGTGGGATCGCTGGTGGGCGCGGGTGTGGTGACGGCGCACATGCTGATGGCGAAGCCCGCGGCAGCCAATCTGCCGCAGGGATCAATGCTGGTGTTCAGCCTGACGGAGCCCATGACGCTGACGCCGACCAAAAACTAGCGATCCACAAATCGCTAAGCGATGGGGCTGACGTCAACGAACAGCCAGCATGCTGCGCGAATGGGCGTAGTTATTCATTGGTAATAAATAACTATAGCGTTCATCGATAAGTTACTATTCAACGAATAAGTGATCTTGTAACCCATGGATGAGCGGTCCTTTTATGCAAGGTTACTTTCGGGCGCGCCTGGCAATGGCTTTTCCGCATAGTTTGGCCTTGAGACTCTTGACAGAATTCTGACCCTACCCGCATACTCCAACAATTGAGCCCTGACAGATTGTTCGGCGGGCCTGAGGTTGTTCTTACCTTTTCCCCCCACACACATAGATGGAACCGCACGCCGCTTTCAGGCGGCACTGATCACTGGTTGGAAACACGCTGAAGGATCAGCGGGAGAAATGGTAAAGGGTGCGGAGTTCCCTTGCTGACCGCTCTCCTCCCCTCTTCCCTTTTCTGTCCTGAAAGCGGCGTGCGGCTCCACGCCCTGAACTGTTGGTAACCGCTGAAGGGAGATGCCGATGGTGAACAACTGCTCGAACTCAGGGTGCGGCAAGCCCCTGCACTATCTGCGCGAAGGCCGGATTTTCATTTTCGACGCCACGGTGGGGTCGAGGGAAGCGGGCGCGAAGCGACTGCGCCGGCTGGAGCACTATTGGCTTTGCGGCGGCTGCTCAGAAACCATGATGATGGTGCAGGACGGGCAGGGGATGATCCGGGTCATGGCCAGACCTCCCATCGTGAAGGAAGCCGAGGAAATTGCCCCGATTGTCGCCTCGATGCTGGCGTCTTAAGGCGGAACAGAGGACTTAATTTCTCGAAGCGGAGTCTCCTCTTGCGTGGGGTTGCCGTTTTCCGGCAATCTGGTGGCGGTCCGATGATGCACCGCCTCTACATACCGCCAGCACCGCTGGCGTCCCTCATCCGATGCTTCTGGTGTTGGGAAGGGGCCTCGACGCCTCAACCCCACGCGCGGGAGCGGCTGCTGCCGAATGGCGAGGCGTCGATAGTCTTCAATCTTCGGGATGAGGAGATGCGTCTCTACGATGCCGACGATCCGAGCCGATTTGTGTCGTGCGGGCTGGCCGGGCTGACCGGCGCGCGGACCGAGTGCTTTGCGATCGATACGGCGAGCGAGGATCGGGTGGTGGGGATCCAGTTCCAGCCGGGCGGGACCTACCCCTTTTTCCGCGAGCCAGCATGGGAAGTTGCGAATCGTTCGATGTCTTTGGAAGAGCTGTGGCGGGGTACGGCCAGCGAGATTCGCGAGCAGTTGCTGGCGTCGCTTTCGGCCGACGCGATGTTCGCGGTGCTTGAGCGGGCATTGATGGCGCAACTGGTGCGGGGTCTGGAACTGCATCCCGCGATCGAATTTGCGCGCGGCCATATTTGCCGCGCGCCTCAAGTCGCGACGGTGTCGGGCGTGATGGAGAGCATTGGGCTGAGCCAGAGGCGGTTCATCGAGTTATTCCGGGAGCAGGTGGGGCTGACGCCGAAGGCGTTTTGCCGGGTGCGGCGTTTCCAGCGGGTGCTGGAGGCGGTACATCGCAGGAAATCGGTGGACTGGGCGCGGGTGGCGCTGGATGGCGGCTATTACGATCAGGCACATTTCATCCACGATTTCCAGGGTTTCTCGGGGCTTACGCCTGCCGCGTATCTGGCGCTGGCGACGGAGCACCTGAACCACGTGCCGATTCACTGAACAAATCTTCCGGGATCCGCCCGCGCATCCTGCCGCGTTTAGGAATCATCTCCGCGAAGCCATCAAGCCGAGGCTCAGGAGCCAGGAGCCACTCTTTTAGGGTAGTTCGTGATTTGTCTTTCGGGTCGTGTTCTGCCATTGCAGTTCAAGTTTAGCTGCGCCTCTCGCTCTGCGGGAGCACTCCCCTGCCTGTCGCGGGTCAAATTTTTACAATCGTTGCCAGGCGGCGCGGAGCCACAATGGGGTTCTCATCCCAGGAGGGATTATGTCTCCAGTGAAAGCAATTCCCGAGGGCTACCACAGCATTCAGCCCTATCTGCATATTCGCGGGGCCGCGCAGGCCATCGAGTTTTATAAGCGGGCATTCGGCGCGACCGAAATTATGCGCATGGAGCAGCCGGACGGTCGCCTCGGCCACGCCGAAATCCGGCTGGGCGACTCCGTGGTGATGCTCGCCGATGAGTACCCCGAGCGAGGCATCCATGGGCCGGAGCACTATGGCGGCGCGCCAATGACGCTGATGTTCTACACAGAGGACTGCGACAGGATTTATCAGAATGCGCTCGCCGCCGGTGCGAAGAGCGTGCGGGAGCCCACCGACCAGTTCTATGGCGACCGCATGGCGGGCATCGAGGACCCTTTCGGATTCCAGTGGTATATCGCCACGCATATTAAGGATGTGTCGCCGGAAGAGATGGAAGCGGCGATGGCGGCGCCGAAACCGTCATGACCGCGGCCGAGTTTCGCCGTCTGGCGCTGAGCCTGCCGGAAGCGGAGGAGCGCGAACACATGGATCATCCGGATTTCCGCGTGGGCGGAAAGATTTTCGCGACACTTGGCTATCCGGACAAGAACCGGGGGATGGTGAAGCTGTTCCCAGATCAGCAGGAGGAGTTCGTGGCGGCGAACCCGAAGATGTTTGTGCCGGTGAAGGGCGGTTGGGGCAAGCAGGGCGCTACCAACGTCGTGTTGAAGGCAGCGAGCAAGGAGCGGGTGCGAGAAGCGCTGACCGCCGCGTGGCGGAATACGGCGGGGAAAGGGCTGGTTGCAGCAGGGGCCGCGCCAGCTACCAAGCCCGCAAAGAAGCGCCGAGGCTGAGCCGGGTAGTCGGGTTAGATGATGTGGCGGCCTTCGAGGGCGCGGGACATGGTGACTTCGTCGGCATACTCGATGTCGCTGCCTGCGGGAACGCCAGTGGCGATGCGGGTGATGCGCACCTGCGAGGGGCGCAGCAAGTCGGCCAGCCAGATTGCGGTGGCTTCCCCTTCGACGGTGGGCGAGGTGGCGAGGATGATTTCATCGAGATCGCCTCGGCTGGCGCGCGCGATGAGATTGCCGGTGCGGAGATGCTCGGGTCCGACGCCGTGGAGAGGCGAGAGCGTGCCGTGCAGGACGTGGAAGACGCCGTTCCAGGAGCGTGTCTTTTCGATGGTGCCGATATTGGTGGGCTCCTCCACGACGCACACCAGGCGCTGATTGCGGGTGGGGCTGGCGCAGTAGAGGCAGGGATCGACGTCGGTGATGTTGTTGCAGACGGAGCAGAGGCGGAGGCGCTCTTTGACGTCGCGGATGGCGGCGGAGAGAGCTACGGCATCCGCGTCATCGGAGCGCAGGATGTGAAAGGCGAGGCGCTGCGCGGATTTGTTGCCGATGCCGGGCAGCTTGCGCAGTTCTTCGATGAGGCGCGCCATGGGTTCCGCGAATCGTGACATGGAGGGCCTCTCTAACCCGCGGCAGCGACGGAATCGGTGGGCGCTGGCTGAGCGGTGCGGCCGGCGCGCACCGCCTGAGCGAGTTCGGCGAGCAGAGTGCGGGTTTCATCCCAGCCGATGCAGGCGTCGGTGATGCTCTGGCCGTAGACCAGCTCGCGGCCGGGGACAAGCTTCTGCGCTCCGGCAACGAGGTTGCTTTCGAGCATGACGCCGACGATGCGGCGGTCACCGGCGGCAATCTGAGCGGCGACATCGCGGCAGACCACGGGCTGGCGGGTGTGGTCTTTGCGGCTGTTGGCGTGGCTGCAGTCGATCATGACGCGCGGCGCCTGGCTGGCGCTCTCGAGGAGGCGGCAGGTCTGATCCACGGAGGCGGCGTCATAATTGACGGTCTCGCGTCCGCCACGGAGGATGATGTGGCACTCGGCATTGCCGGCGGTGAAGAGAATGGCCGACTGGCCGTATTTCGAATGGCCGAGGAAGGTGTGCGGGTGACCGGCGGAGAGGATGGCCTCGATGGCGATCTGCACATTGCCGGAGGTGCCGTTCTTGAATCCGACCGGGCAGGACAGACCCGAAGCGAGCTGGCGATGGCCCTGGCTCTCAGTGGTGCGTGCGCCGATGGCGCCCCAGCTGACCAGCTCGGCGACATACTGGGGCGAGATCATGTCAAGAAATTCGGTGCCGGCGGGAACACCCATCTCGGCGAGGTCGAGCAGGAGGCGGCGAGCGAGGCGGAGGCCGTCGTTGATGCGGTAGGACTCGTCGAGGAAGGGATCGTTGATGAGGCCCTTCCAGCCAAGCGTGGTGCGCGGTTTCTCGAAGTAGACGCGCATGACGATGCGGAGCTCGGGGGCGAGCTCGGTCATGACTTCTTTGAGGCGGCGAGCGTAGTCGCGGGCGGCGGTGGGGTCGTGGATGGAGCAGGGCCCGGCGACGACCAGCAGCCGGTGGTCGCGCTGGTTCAGGATGTCCACGATCTCGCGGCGCGCGTGGAAGACGGTAGCGGAGGCCGTTTCAGTGACGGGCATCTCCTCTTCCAGGAAGACCGGAGGCAGAACAACTCTTGTGGACCTGATACGCAGGTCGTCTGTGCGATAGAACATTGGCATTCTCAGTGTAAGCGAGGGGCACGGCTTCGGGGAGGGCAGTGTGGGCTAACGGCGCGGGCCGCGAGCTAGCTGGGCCCCGTGCCGGTCTTACCGCGCTCCTTTTTGTGGATGTCGAAATAGACGTCCTGAGAGATCGACATCTGGCGCGCCTCATCGGTGGCGCTTTGCGCGGCTTCGACGGCGGTTTTGTAAGGGAAGTCGTAGCTGGGGTCGGTGCCCGCGGCGTTCAGCGCCGCAGGCCATTTTGCAGTATCGGCGACGAGTTCTTTAAGGGACTTGCGAATGTCGGCGTGGGCTGCATCGTAGGTGTCAAGATTGTCCTGGAGCTCGTCGCAGAGGTGGGTGAATTCCTCGAACCTGGCCCGGACCTGAGCCTTTTCGTCCGCGGACTTTCCTGGGCCTGCCAGTTGTTTGATCGCGTCGAGGCGCTCGTCGATGAACTTCATATAGAGCTTGATGCGCTCGTTGGGATTGGTCTTGTTATCGCGAATCTGCTGGACCTCGTCCTCGGTGAGGGGATCGCTGGAGTCCTGGGCGTGCAGCCTGGTGGCGAATCCGGCACCGAACATAAGGAAGAGGAGGAAACAGGCGATCCGGCGTGACATGGGACGACCTCTGCGGATACCACAATATTGGATGCGCGGGGGTGGTCGACGCAAGGGGCCTGAGGTACAGCCATCCGTTTCTCAACGGTGAGGGAAGGATTTCATGCAGGCGTCCGGCTGATTCATGGCTCGGCGTAATAAGCAGTATTGGTGCGGGTGGTGACGCCGGGTTTGTTCACTTTGACCTGGAGTGCGTGGTATTCATCGGGTTGGGCAGAGGGTGTGGACTCGAAGGAGATCTCATACCAGGAGTCCGCATCGGCGAGACAGGCGGCAATCGCGCCGGTAATGTCCTTGCCGTCATCGAGAACCTGGCCGCCGCTCTGTGTGGCGAGAACGGGCAGCGCCAGACTGGCGGCGTTTGCCTGCGTGGAGGCCGTTACTGCGGCGAGAAAATGACTGTAGTAGCCGG
>JBEKIN010000034.1:0-21764 GCA_050011735.1 Acidobacteriaceae bacterium
CCACTGACAACGTCATCTCCGACTGGCATTTCCTCGCGGTGCCCCCCATCCTCTGGATCAACACCGCCATCCTCCTGCTCTCCGCCTTCACCATGGAGATGGCCCGCCGCCACCTCTTCCGCGAGATCGACATTATGGAAGAGTGGCTCGGCCTCGGCCGCCCCGCCGTCCGGCGCGCCGCCCCCTGGCTCATCGCCACCATCGTCCTCGGCAGCCTCTTCCTCATCGGACAGTGGATCGCGTGGCAGCAGCTCGCCCAGCAGGGCTTCTTCTTCTCCTCCAATCCCAACAGCCACTTCTTCTATCTGGTCACCGGAACCCACGGCATCCACCTTTTGCTCGGCATCGCCGCCCTCATCTTCGCCCTCATCGCCATGTTCCGCTTCAAGCGCGTCGAGATGCGCCAGATCGCAGTCGACTGTACCGCCTGGTACTGGCATGCCATGGGCCTCTTCTGGATCTTCCTCTTTGTCCTCCTCGTTTTCTTCCAGTAAAAAGCTCCTCCATCCTGACCGTAGCGGTGCCCAGGCTCACTCGTCTGATGCAAGCCCATTCAAATGCGCGACCATAAAGTGCCAATGAAGACGCGTTGCACATGCGCGTCATCTTAGCTAATATATTCTTAGCAGTTTGAGGGGCGGGATGACCGAAGCCACGATGTTCGAGGCCAAAACCCGGCTTTCCGAGCTGGTTAAGCGGGCGCAGCGCGGCGAAAAGATCGTTCTGACCACCGGGCGAAAAAAGACGCCTGTGGCCATGATCGTGGCCCTGAAGCCTGTGAAGGAGCGGGTCTTCGACTTGTTTCCTCATCCTGATTTCGACATACCCGCCGACTTCGACGAGCTTCCCGAGGCCGACCTAAAAGGCTGGCGCGGAGAGTGAGTGAGACTTCTCATTGACACGCACTACGTGCTCTGGGCAGCTCTTAACTCCTCCCGCATGGAGCCATGGGCCAGGAAGCTGATCGCCGACCTCAACAACGAGATTCTGGTATCCGCGGCGTCCATCTATGAGATCAGTCTGAAGGTGCGGATTGGCAAGCTCCCTGAGGCGGTTGCGTTCGAAAGCGACCTGATCGTAAATATCGAGACTCGTCTCGGATATACGCTTCTGCCTCTGGAGCCGGAGGCCATGATGCGTGCTGCGCGCTTCGAGAACGTCCATGCTGATCCGTTCGATCGCATGATCGCCGCGCACGCGATTCAGAACAGCCTGCCTGTTCTCAGTACAGATGACCAGCTCGACGCCTTCGGCGTGCGACGTCTCAAGAAACCCAGGCGGTGAGGGCGCATCAACGCGTGGAACGCTCCCGCGGCCCTCGGTGGTGTGCGTTATTACCGGCAAACGGGACATTTCAAGGTCCGAACCGGCTTCAGAGAATGAAATGTCCGGGTGGCCGATGGCGCGCCCGGAACAGGTGGAAGGTTAGGTTCCACTGGAGATGCGAGCTTGATTTCCTAACAGCCCAGACTCCGATCCACCGCTAGGCGCCGGGGGTTCTGACAGTGGTCTCGGACAAAGCCAAGCTCCAGAACGGCCTCGGGGCATTCCAGCACGTGAAGCTGTTCTGCGATTTCGATACCCACGCGGACTCCGCTCTCGATCCCGGAAAAACCGTGCTGGGCTACTCCGTTGAGTTGCCCGACAATTGACCGCGTAACGGACGGATTGCCGTATTACCGGCTAGTCGGAAGTATCGGTCCCGAGCGGGAGCGGCTAACCCGTTCCCATCGGAATCCTGTCCCCCTTCCCCGGAGCCATGCAGTTCCCCCACACCCAGCCCCGCACCCTGCAACCTGTAACCTGTAACCTGTGACCCGTTTCCTCATCCTCCTCCTCTCCCTCGCCGGCATCGTCGTCTCCACACTCGCCCTGCACGTCCACTACTCCACCGGCATCCAGCCCTGCGACATTAACGCCCACTGGGATTGCGGCATCGTCAATCACAGCCGCCACTCCGTCCTCTTCGGCGTCCCCGTCGCCGCCCTCGGCATCGTTGGATACGCCGCCATCGCCCTCTTCGCCTTCCTCCGCCAGCGCTGGCTCACTGTCCTCTTCTCCCTCATCGGACTCGGCTTCGCCCTCTACCTCAGCAACATCGAAGCCCACGTCCTCCAGGTCTGGTGCCTCTACTGCGTCATCTCCCAGGTCCTCATCGCCCTCATCTTTCTGCTCTCCCTGATTACGGTCTTTGTCCGCCCCAAAACCTCACGGTGACAGAATGGGTGCCCATGTCCCTGTTCATGTCCCTGTTTTTGGGGACGTGGGTTGATGACGCCGTATGATCGCTGCAGAACCCACGTAATCGACCTCTGCGGCCAGCATCATGGACCACACACCCCGTAACTACTTCCGCTGGCTCTTCGACTCGGACTCCGGCCCGCACAATCGCTTTGCGCCCCGCTGGATCTTCCTCCGCGCTCTCGCCGCCATCTATTTCTCCGCCTTCCTCGCGCTCGTCTTCCAGATCAAAGGCCTCATCGGCCCCCATGGCATCCTGCCCGCGGCCAACTTCCTCGCCGCCGTCCAGCGCCAGGCGCCCGGCCTGGTGCGCTTCTGGTACGCGCCCACCCTCTTCTGGTTCTCCTCCACCTCCCACGCGATGATGGTCGTCGTCTGGACCGGCCTCCTCTTCTCCATCGTCGCCTTCCTCAACGTCTGGCCGCGCCTCAGCTTCTTCCTCTGCTTCGTCTGCTTCCTGTCCTTCGTCAGCGCCGCCGGCGACTTCTCCGGCTACCAGTCCGACGGCATGCTCCTCGAAGCCGGCTTTCTTGCCCTCTTCTTCGCGCCCCGCGGACTCTGGCCTGGCTGGGGCATCCACTCCCCGCCTCCGCGCGCCGCCCTCCTTCTCCTCCAGTTCGAGTGGTTCCGCATCTACTTCGAATCCGGCATCGTCAAGCTCCTCTCCGGCGATCCCGAATGGCGTCACCTCACCGCGATGGACGAGTACTACCAGAACGGTCCCCTGCCCACCTTCGTCGGCTGGTACGTCCAGCACCTGCCCCATTGGTTCCAGGTAGGCACCGCCGGCGGCACCCTCGTCATGGAACTCGCCATCGTCTGGATGCTCTTCCTCCCCCGCCGCGTCCGCCTCCTCTGCTTCTGCATCGTCACCCCCTGGGAAATCGGCGTCATCCTCACCGCCAACTACGCCTTCCTCAACTACCTCGTCCTCGTCCTCGGCATCCTCCTCCTCGACGACCGCAGCCTCCTCTCCTGGATTCCCGGGCGCTTTCGCGATCCGCTGGAGTATGTCAGCGCTCCCGAATCCGTTGAGGCTACCGAGGAGCGTCTGTCCGTCGTCGCCACCACTGAAGAGCGCTTCACTCCCAGCTCCCACGCTCCAAACCCCAAACCGCCGCGTCCGAAACCCCGCGACCTGCGCGGCATCCCCGCACACCTCCGCGCCATTCGCATCGCCGTCGCCACCGTCCTGCTCACCTGGATCGCCTACGACACCACCGCGGAAATGCTGCGCATGCCCTGGCCCGACCTCCCGCTCTTCACTTCGCCCATCATCGCGCTCGAACCCTTCCGCGTCGCCAACCAGTACGGCCTCTTCGCCGTCATGACCCGCGGCCGCTACGAGATCGAGTTCCAGGGCTCCAACGACGGCGAGAACTGGACCCCCTACCTCTTCCTCCACAAACCCCAGGCCCTCAACGAAGCGCCCGGCATCTACGCGCCCTACCAGCCCCGCTTCGACTGGAACCTCTGGTTCGCCTCCCTCACCGATTTCCAGCAGGCCGAAATCGTCCCCCTCACCGAAGAGCGCCTGCTCGACGCCGACCCCGACGTCCTCTCTCTCTTCCGCGCCAATCCCTTCCCCAAAGCGCCGCCCCGCTACGTCAAAGCCGTCCTCTGGCAATACTGGTTCACCACGCTCGACGAGAAGAGCCTCAACGGCGACTGGTGGCGTCGCAACCTCCTCGGCCTCTACGCCCCCGTCCTCACCCGCGATCCCAGCGGAAAATTCGCCGTCGTCCAGTGGCCCGACGAACTCCCGCCCCACAACTGAGCTGCCGGGCGTGAGCGGCGTTCGACGCGGTCCGCAGCCATTAGCCAGTAAGCTGCTCCCTGTACCCTGCACCCTGTTCCCTGGTACCCTGTTCCCATGCCCGATCGCATGTCCCTCACCCTCCCCTTCGAAGATCCCGAGATCTCCGCCGCCATCGACGCTGAAGTCCGCCGCCAGCACGAAGGCCTCGAGATGATCGCGTCGGAGAACTTCGTCAGCCGCGCCGTCCTCGAAGCCGCGGGCTCCGTCTTCACCAATAAATATGCTGAGGGCTATCCCGGACGCCGCTACTACGGCGGGTGCGAGTACGCCGACGTCGTCGAAAACCTGGCCCGCGACCGCGCCAAACAAATCTTTTCGGCCGAACACGCCAACGTCCAGCCCCATTCCGGCTCCCAGGCCAACGCCGCCGCCTACGCCGCCCTCCTCCAGCCCGGCGACACCATTCTCGGCCTCGACCTCGCCATGGGCGGCCACCTCACCCACGGCCACAAGCTCAACTTCTCCGGCAAGCTCTATCGCGTCGTCTCCTACGGCGTCCGCAAAGATACCGAAACCATCGACTACGACGAGCTCGAACAGATCGCCCTCCGCGAGCATCCCAAAGTCATCATCGGCGGCGGCAGCGCCTACCCCCGCTTCTTTGACTTCCCCCGCATGCGCCAGATCGCCGACGCAGCCGGCGCCATCCTCATCGTCGACATGGCCCACTTCGCCGGACTCGTCGCCGGCGGCGTCCATCCCTCACCGGTTCCGCACGCGCAGATCGTCACCACCACCACCCACAAAACCCTTCGCGGACCTCGTGGCGGCATGATTCTCAGCCGCCAGGAATTCGCCGCCGCCATCGATAAAGCCGTCTTTCCCGGCCAGCAGGGTGGACCGCTGGTGCACATCATCGCCGCCAAAGCCGTCGCCTTCCGCGAAGTCCTCCAGCCCGACTTCAAAACCTATGCGGCACAAATCGTCGCCAACGCCAAAGCGCTCGCGGCCGCCCTCTCCGACGCCGGCTACCGCATCATCTCCGGTGGAACCGACACCCACCTCATGCTCGTCGACGTCTACGCCAAAGGCATGCTCGGCAGCGAAGCCGAGGCCGCTCTCGGCGAAGCCGGCATCACCGTTAACAAGAACGCCATCCCCTTCGACACGAATCCGCCGCTCAAACCTTCCGGCATTCGCATCGGCACGCCCGCCCTCACCACCCGCGGCATGAAGGAAGCCGAGATGCGCGTCATCGGCGGCTGGATCGCCGACGCCCTCGAGCACAGCACCGACTCCGCCGCCCTCGCCCGCATCCGCCGCCAGGTCCTCGAACTCGCCGAGCAGTTCCCGCTCTACGGCTGGCTCCGCGAACCCGCCGGCGTCACTTCATAGAGGCGATAGCCGTAATCCTGAAGGAAGGTTTTCAACCGCGGTCGGGAACATCCTGAGGAGGAACGACAGTATGACCGTTCCGCTGATCTTCTCGTTCTGGTTTATGGTCGCTGCCTATGTGATTCACGTGCTCGACGAGTCCCTGCTGGGCGGAAGCTTTGTCGAGAAGGTTCAGCACCACTGGTGGCCGGAATACTCCTGGACAAAGTTCTTCTGGTTCAATACCGGCTACTTTGCCATCATGATTGCCAGCGTTGTTCTCTATGACCTGCTGGGCGGAGTCTGGATCATTCTCCCGCTCGCGTGGGCGACGGAGCGGCTATGCAACGGCTTCTGGCATGTCTGGTGGTCCGTGCATTTCCACGAGTATTCACCGGGTCTGCTGACCAGCGTTCTTATCTGGATGGATTCCTGGTTCATCGTGCGATACCGTCCCGTCGGAGAAAGCATCGCACCCTGGTCCCTGTCGCTCGCCGCGACCATCGGATTGCTTGCTGCCGCCTTTCTGGCCTTTTATATTCCATTGGTAAAGGGCAGAAAGATGCGCAGGCAAAAGCCCGGATTATAAGTATCGGGCCACCAGATTGCCCTGATCTACGGACTCGATCAGTTCTACACTCAGCGCAAATGAAGCACCGAGGCCGACACACATCCAGTGCGCGTGACCACGCCGTGTTTTTTGCCAGGGTGGCCCATGCAAGCCCTCTTTTGGCTTGAGTGGGCCAGAGCACCCCGGCGCGGAACCCGGCCAGGTTCACCCCACAGCAAGAAGCTTATCCTCACGCCGCGTGCTCCCGCTGCTACTGAATGCCGGGCTTCAACTCCTCAGTACTGTCTCCGGTACCAAAACGGAACTCCTCCCTCGTCACGCTTCGCTTGGCCCCCGCCGCTGTCCCGGCCAGGTTCACCCCATAGCAAGAAGCTTAAGCTCGCATCGCGCGCTCCCCCTGCAACTGAATGCCGGGCTTCAACTCCTTAGTACTGTCTCCGGTACCAAAACGGAACTCCTCCCCTGCCCCCATCGCTCGGCAGGGTGGCCCGTCCAAGCCCTTTTTGGGCTTGAGTGGGACAGAGCCACACCTTTCCCTGCTAACGAAGAATTCTTTTGGCCTGAGTGGGACAGAGCCATACCTTTCCGTGCTAACGCAAAATCGTAAAAGCGCGCCGATTCTGCGGCCCAAAGCGGAAGATCGCAAAATGCTCGTCGAGGGACGCCGCCCGCTCGATTCCCAGCCGGCGCATGACCGCAAAACAACCGCCACTCCCGCGCTGTCTCGGCCAGGTTCACCCCATAGCAAGAAGCTTAAGCTCACATCGCGTGCTCCCGCTGCAACCGAATGCCGGGCTTCAACACCTCAGTACTGTCTCCGGTACCAAAACGGAACTCCTCCCCTGCCCCCATCGCTCGGCAGGGTGGCCCGTCCAAGCCCTATTTTGGCTTGAGTGGGACAGAGCCATACCTTTCCGTGTTAACGCAAGATCGTAAAAGCGCGCCGATTCTGCGGCCCAAAGCGGAAGATCGCAAAATGTTCGTCGAGGGACGCCGCCCGCTCGATTCCCAGTCGGCGCATGACCGCAAAACTGGTCCGGTCCACCAGCGAAAAGTCCTGGTCTCTCCACGCCACGCCGATCTGCCAGGCAGCCTCCAGATCGGCCACGCCGGCCGGCTCCAGCATCGCAACGCCGCTGCGCATCCCGTCCCAGAACCGTTCCGCTGCCAGCCGTCCCAGACGATGCCGCAGCAGCGTCCACGTTTCCACAAGAACATGATCGGTGGTCACCAGGGACTCGCCCGCCTTTAGGATCGCTTTTGCGCGCTGGTTGCTCGCGTCGCCTGAATCCGCTGCCGCATACCAGACCGACGCATCGACGAAAAGGCTCATCGGCGCACGCGGCGACGCGCAGCGCCGAACGCCTCGGCGATCATGGCGTCCTTCTCGGCAGCGATGTTCGATCCCTCGGAACGCCCAAGATCGAAAACCGCCTCGGGATCGGCGCTGGTCTCCGGACGCGCCAGATCGCGCGCCACCAGACGCCGCACATATTCCGCCATAGAAACACCCAGTTCGCTGGCGCGCCTCCGCGCGCGACGCTGCGTCTCGGCTTCCAGAGTGATCTGCGTTCTTGCCATCATGATGTCCCCATCATAATATCATCGGCGGCGGCGGCATAGCAGTGCACCCCGCCGCTGTCCCGTCCAGGTTCACCCCATAGCAAGAAGCCTAAGCTCACATCGCGTGCTGTCCCTGGAACCGAATACCGGGCTTCAACACCTCAGTACTGTCTCCGGAACCAAAACGGAACGCCTCCCTTGCCCGGCAGGCTGGCCCGGGGCTCGATTCTGAGACCCGCGATTGCGCGAAGCGCCCGCTTAATGCCTCCTGACCCTGCCACCATCGTCTTGCGAACCGCGACCGCGCGAGCGAAGGACGGCCGGGGATCGCCGCCATGAGGCTCGTATCAGGGCCCGACTTGAAATCGGGCCGCAAGAATAAGCGGCGCGCAGCGCCTTCCAGGGTTCGGTCTTGTCGGCACGCCGACACGACCGAACCCCCACCCTCTCGCCCAAAATCTCCAGGAATCCCCGAAACCCCTAAATGTGGAAAATTTGTCAAGACCCGCACCTCTTCACCAAAGTAATGACCACTGACTTATAACCACTTACGCCCTTATACCCCCAATGATCTTTGGCCGGTTTATTCTCTGGATCTGGTATTCTGAACTTATAGAGTAGAAAAAGAAAAAAGCCTCGCGCAGCGAGGCTTTTTCCGTTGCCCAGCTCTACTCCCGCTCGGCCCAGGCCGAGCCATCTTCGCGCTCTTTGAAATCGCCGCCGGCCACTACCTCGAGGGAATGTCTGACGACGCCTCTGTTTTGAAGGGGCACGGATTCAGACGTGTCGTGAAAGCTCGAAGAAGGTGTGGGGCTTCAGCCCCAGAGGGACGGGTTTCCCTGAGCTATTCCTGGGAGGCGAGGGTGTTGTCAAGCTCGACAACATCTTTGACTCCATAGTTTTCAATCGTTTGCCACAGCCCCACCCTCCAGGGGGTATACCCCAACGGCTTTCGCCAGGATCCTAGCGCTCGCTCCTCACTCGTCTCCTGCTCGCCTCTCGCTAACAGTTTTTCGCTATTCGTCCTTTGCTAAAAGTTTTGCTAAACGTTTTTCGCTGACCGTTTTCGCTAAACCACCACAGCCGCTATCTCTTTGTTCTCAATCACTTCCACCATCGAACGCCGCAACGCACCCATTTTCAAACACTTGTGGAATCGTCAAAAACAACCCGCCTGTTTTCACACACATGCATTTCGAAAGGGGGGGTAGGGGGTCAAAGCTTAAGCCAACCGAGCGGCCCGCACGGGCTTGCTCCGCGCTCAACTTTTGCTCGCTTTTCGCTCGCCTCTCGCTCGTGGTTCGCTAATCTGTTGTCAGGTCGCCTGCTATGTGCCGAAACATCAAAATCCTCTTCAATTTCGATCCGCCTGTCACGCCGGACGAAATCCGAGCCGCCTCGCTCCAGTTCGTCCGCAAGATCACCGGCTTTAACAAGCCCTCGCAGTCCAACGAAGCCGCGTTCCAGGCCGCTGTGGAAGAAATCACCGCAGCCTCCAGCCGCCTCCTGTACTCGCTGGCCACCAACGCGCCTCCGAAGAACCGCGAAGAGGAAGCTGCCAAAGCCAAAGCGCGTGCCGCGGCCCGCTTCGGCGCCTGAACTAGACGTACTCCCATTTGCGCGCGAACCACCGCGCCACCACAAACAGCACCACGCCCGAACCCACCAGCACCGCAATCTCCGGCCCGAGGCTGCTGATCGGCTCGTCCCGCCAGAAAATCTTCTGGTAGCCCGAGATCGCCCACGAGTTAAACGTGAAGTAGCCGACCTTCAGCATCGCGTCCGACATCAGGAATTTCGGAAACATGCTTCCGCCCAGCGCTGACATGGTCAGGATGATCAGCGTCGAAAACGCTCCCAACTGCCCGCGCGTCCGCGTCACGCTCGCCAGCAGCATCCCAAACGACGCCACCGCGAACGAGGTGATCGCCGTCATCACCAGGAATCCCGGAATATGCGTGAAGAAATCGAGATGAAACACCAGCGCTGCCCACAGAAACATGATGGTCAGCTGCGCAAACGCCAGCAGCGCGGAGTAGGTCAGCTTTCCCACGAGCAGCGTCGTCATCGTCACCCGCGCCGACAGCACCCGATCCAGCGCTCCGCTCTCCGACTCGTCCAGCAGGGTTCCGCCCGCCGCGCTCGCCGTGAACAGCAGGAACATCACGCCGACGCCCGCCGCATAGTACGAAATCATCGGGCTCTTCTTCTTCTCGCCGACCACATCCTGGATATCGACGGCAATCATCCCGCCAGAATCCGCCGCCGGACTCGCAGCGGACGGGCCCGTTCCAGCACTCTGCGCGTCGCTCTGATCCTGCCGTTTGCGCAGCGCCGCCAGTCCCTGGTCCATCTGCTGCCGCTGCTTTGGGGTCAGCCCGCCGATCTCCCGATCGAAATACTGCGACCCCACCGCCGCCATCGTCGCCGGCATCGAGATCATCACCGTCTTCTCGAGCATCCCGGCCACCACCTGCGCCGCCACAGGATCCGAGCTGTCATGCAGGATGCGAAACTTCGCCTGTTGCGCCGACTGAGACCCGAACGCAATCGGATGCGCGCCGAATCCAGCGGGAATGATCAGCGCCGCCGGCGCATCGCCGCTCCGCACCGCAGCCTCCGCTGTCGCCGCCGTATAGTCCGCCGGTGCAGGATTCTCCTTCGTCGCCCTCGGATGCGTCATCGCATCGAGCGATGGCTCACGCAGCAGCCCGCGCACCAGGCTCTTCGACGCGTCGCTGTGGTCTTCATCGACGACCAGCACGCTCACCCGCGGCGTCGAAGAACCGCGCATGCTCCCAAAAACAAATCCGAAAATCGTGAAAAACCCGATCGGCAGGATGAACGACATCACGAACGCGCCGCGGTCCCGCCGCAGCGACCGGAAGCTCGTCTGCAGAATCGTTCCGATCACGCCCGCAGCTCCTTTCCCGTCAGGTGCAGAAAAACCGACTCGAGATTCGGCCGCTGCAGCGTGACGTCGAGAACATCGAGCCCGTCTCCGCTCGCCGCTTCCAGAAGACCGGCAATCTCGGCAGGCTTCTCGACCGAGCAAAGAACCACCGAATCCTGCGCCGTCCCGCCGCGCGCCGCCGCCCACGCCGCCAGATCCACGCGCGTGGCTCCAACGTGCATCGTCACCGAGCTCCGCGATCCGAACGACTGCGCCACCAGCGCCTCCTTCGTTCCCTGCGCGATGATCTGGCCGTGGTCGATGATCGCGATCCAGTCGCAGAGCCGTTCCGCTTCTTCCATGTAATGCGTCGTGTAGATGATCGTCGTCCCATCGCTGCGCAGCGCTTCCACCATCTCGAAAATGCGGTTCCGCGACTGCGGATCGACGCCCACCGTCGGCTCATCCAGCAGCACCAGCCGCGGACGATGGATCAGTCCCGCAGCCATATTCAGCCGCCGCTTCATCCCGCCCGACAGCGTCTTCACCGGCGATCCGGCGCGATCGGCGAGCGCTGCCCACTCCAGACACCACGCAATAGCGTCACCGAGAACCTTCCCGCGCAGCCCCTGATACTTCCCAAACGCCTGGAGATTCTCACGGCAGGTCAGCAGCGGATAAACCGCCAGCTCTTGCGGCACCCAACCCAGATCCGCGCGCGCCGCGCTGGAGCCCACAGGATGCCCAAAGATGCTGATGCTGCCTGAGTCGAGCCGAACCCTCCCTACAATGCTGCGGATCAGCGTCGATTTCCCCGCGCCGTTCGGCCCCAACAGTCCGAAACAAGCCCCAGCCGCAATTTCAAAAGAAACACCGTCCACCGCCGTGACCGCGCCAAAGCGCTTCGCCACCGCGTCGACGCGCAAAGGGACCGGATTGGTGGGATCGCCAGACATGCGGCTCGCAAGGCTCAGAAGGCTTCCGAGCATGATAGCGGCTTCGCAGCAACGGGAGGTGAAATTCGTCGAAGCCTGCAAAAGCCAAAGGGCCTCCCACAGCGGGAGGCCCTTGTTGATGGAACCGAAAATTACTGCGCCGTCTGCGCCTGAGGTGCCTGCGCCGGAGCTGGCGGCCGCGGAGCAGCCGGCTTCTTCGGCGCTTCTTTCTTGCCCGGCGCCAGAATGGCGTGCAGCGTGTTGCCTTCCATGCGCGGCATGAACTCCACTATGCCGTTCTCGCCGATGTCCTGAATCAGCCGGTTGATGATGGCATAGCCCAGCTCGCGGTGCGCCATCTGCCGCCCCTTAAACCGCAGCGACGCCTTCACCTTGTCCCCTTCCTTCAGGAACCGGATTGCCTGATTGCGCCGCGTCTCGAAATCGTGATCATCGATCGTCACGGAGAACTTCACTTCCTTGACGACAATCACCTTCTGCCGCTTCTTCGCAGCGCGGTCGCTCTTCTCTTTTTCGTAAAGGAATTTCCCGTAATCCTGAATGCGGCATACGGGCGGGACAGCCGTGGGCGAAACTTCCACCAGATCGAGACCGCGCTCACGGGCAAGCTTGAGCGCTTCAAACGGGGGAAGGATGCCGAGCTGCTCACCGTTTTCGTCGATCACGCGAATTTCACGGGCGCGGATACGATCGTTGATACGGACGAACTGCTTCGCGGAACGCTTATCGATGGGTTTTTCTCCTGTGCGCGGGGCAAACCGCGCGGCAACTTAGTATATCAACCGCCTGTCGCTTCGATGCAGTGTCGTCGAAACGCGTCGCCGCCTTTGCGGGAAATCGCATGTATTAGTGCTTGCCGCCGGTCCTGGCGTCGAAATCGTGCACTCGGCTGGCCTCAAAACTCACAATCTTCCATTGTCCCAGCCGCCGATTGTAAACCCGGGTATAGCGATACTGCCCGCTGATGTCGCTGGTGCCGTTCGTGCCTTCCAGCTGGGCCTGGGACGTGACGACGGCCGTGTCGCCGTAGACCCGCACCCGCGTGTCGGTCAGGTCAAGCCGGGTGATGCGCACGGTCCCCGCGCTGCGCTGCGCCAGCGCCTGCTGCTTGTTTTCCACCGTCCCGTTCGAACTGATGCCCACATAATCGTCGGCCAGCAAACGGTTCATTTCACCAATATTGTTGGTTACCGTGGCCTGCTGCCACTGCTGCTCCAGCGCCTCGATCTCCTTGTGGATTTCGCTCTTCTCATGGTGCGGCAGCGGCCACGCCGCGTGACACGACGCCAGCAGCAGGAGCGTGGCGACTGCTTGCGGTACGGGATTCCGGCATAGGGCAGAAGCCGGGCGGCGGCGCATGGTCGTACCGGATGTTAGCCCGTGTCGCCGCGGCGCGTCAAAAAAGAACCGCCGAAGTGCGCGCATTGGGTCCCGGAAGGTCATATGGGGTGGGGAGCGATCCGTTCGCGCTTTCCTCACTCGAGCCCGAATTGCCCTTGCTCTCTCAGACGCGCCAAAGCCGCGGATGATTGCATCCCTGGATCACAGGATCGAGACCAGGTTCTCCATCTGGCGATCGAGCATCATCTGGTAGAGACCGCCGACCACCCAATCCCTGAAGTGCGGGGAGGCGCGGTGTGCTTCCACCGCCCTCTGATCCGCGTATTGCTCGTAGATCACAACCGTATCGGGTTCGCCGTCGACCGTGTGCGGAATATAGCTCACGCAGCCGGGCTCCTGGCGCGACGCCTTCGCCAGCTCGGTCAGCAGTTCGGATACTCGCGCCCGGTCGTCGCTGCGGAATTTCATGCGGACTGTAAAGCTGATCATCGTAGGGTTCGGCCTCTGCTGAACTGAACTAAGAGACGGCTATTTTCCTGCAATCCGCCGCATCGCTGCGCCGAATTCCGGTAACTCGAGGGTCTGGTCACGATCCGGACCCGTGGAAACGATGCCGATCTTCGCGCCCGATTCCTTTTCCATGAAGCGCAGATACTCCTGCGCGGCTTTGGGAAGGTCTTCGAAACTCCGGACCCCTTCCGTCGACGTCTTCCATCCCTTCAGCCGAGTGTACACGGGCTGGATTGCCTCGATCCCGCGGATGTCCGCAGGCATCGTCTCGCACGGTTTGCCGTCCAACTCGTAGGCCGTGCATACCGGAATCCAGTCCAGATTGTCGAGCACGTCGAGCTTGGTGATCACCAGCCAATCGGTCCCGTTGATCTGGTTGGAATACCGCAGCAGGGGCAAATCGAGCCAGCCGCAGCGACGCGGCCGTCCCGTCACGGCGCCAAATTCCTGGCCGCGTTTGCGCAGCTCCTCGCCGGCGCTATCGTCGATCTCTGTCGGGAACGGTCCCTCGCCGACCCGCGTCACATAGGCCTTGGTCACGGCGATCACCGTGCCGATGAGAGTGGGTCCCACGCCCGTCCCGGTCGAGGCACCGCCAGCCGAAGACGACGATGACGTCACGAAAGGATACGTCCCGTGGTCGATGTCCAGCATCGTGCCCTGGGCCCCTTCGAACATCACGCTGTGCCCTTCGCGCAGCGCCCGGTTCAGCAGCAGCGCCGTGTCCGTAACAAACGGCCGAATCTTCTCCGCGGCCGCCGCGTATTCCTCGTACATCTGCGCCGGATCCAGCGGCTCCGTGCCGAACAGCGCGTGCGCAATCGCATTTTTCTCCCGGCAGGCGTTCTCGATGTGCGTCTTCAGCAGATCCGTGTTCAGCAGATCCACCACTCGCAGCCCGTTGCGCGCCATCTTGTCTTCGTAGGCCGGCCCGATCCCGCGGCTCGTCGTGCCGATCTTCTGCCGCCCCGGTGCGCTCTCCGCCGCCAGCTCGATCATCCGGTGATACGGCAGGATCACCTGCGCCCGGTTCGAGACAAACAGCCGGCTGTCCACGTCGATGCCCAAATCCCGTAGCCGTCCCGTTTCCTTCAGGAATGCCATCGGGTCCAGAACCACCCCGTTCCCGATCACCCCACGGCATCCGGGCCGCAGCACGCCGCACGGCACCAGTTGCAGGATGAATTTCTCCCCATTGATGACCACCGTGTGCCCGGCGTTGTGTCCTCCCGCGTAGCGCGCCACCACCGAGAAGCGCTCGCTCAGCACATCGACGATCTTGCCCTTGCCTTCATCGCCCCACTGGGCGCCCACCACCACTGCCGATTTTGCCTGGGTCACCGGATTGCCTGCTTTCGTTTCTCTCACTGATCTCCCAACGGCTCGCACACACGTTCCCTGTTACCTGCTCAACTCGCTGAACATGAATCTGAGGTGACCGTGGGTGGGCCGGATGCCGGATCAGTCCATCCGATTCCTCATCATATATCGCCCCGGTGCAGCCCGAAAGATGACCGCGGTTTGGCTGGTTCTGTATCGCCTATCGGGCTTGGGCTAGCCAGGCCGTGTGCCCACCGCGGTCGTAGTCTTCGACAATGTGTGCGACGAGGTCGAAACCTGTCGTATCGAGGAGCGCCCGGTACTCGGCGGCGTCCAGACTTGCGTGATAAAGCGGCTCACCTTGAAAGGTCCCGATCGCCTCGCCATGCGACGGTCCGCTGGTAAACAGCAGAGCGGCCCGAGGCGCGGCGTGGCAGCGGAAGATAGGGAACATGGCGCGCTGATCTTCGTGGCAGAGGTGAAAGAAGCTGTCCCATGCAAGGATGCCATCGAAGCGGCGGTCGAGTGACAGCGTGCGCATGTCGGCGACGATCCACTGCTGATCGGCAAACCGGCTGCGGCAGAGATCAATGAGGGCGGGGGAGGAGTCGACACCTGTGACGTTGTACCCCTGCTCGATTAGGTGACGGGCAATCGGCTCGGCTGAACCGCAGCCGATGTCGAGGATGGAAGCGCCCGGTGGCAGGAGAGCGAGGAATTGGTCCAGCGACGGCTTTTCAAATAGATGGCGGCTTCGCTCCCGATCGAACTCAGCGGCGTGCCGCTGGTAGAGACCGACAATGCGCTCAGACTCCGAGGACACAGACAAACACTATCATCTGCAGCCTGCGGCAATGGTCCTGCAAGGGACCCACAGATCCTCATCCCTCATGGACAAGTCAGCTGCGCCGTGCCTTCGATCGTGCATCCACCTCCGCAAACACTGATCGCATTGCAATTTGTCATATCGAAGGCAAAGACGGTGTACGCGCCTTTCGCGCCGCTGGCGCATTGGGCCATACCGCTGGACGTTACCGTCACCTCGTTTGTGGCAGCTTCGCCCACGCACGCCCCCCACATGCCCGGCTGTGGCGTGACCGTCAGCGGAGAAGCGCTCCAGTGCCCCGTCGCGGTGAACTGCACCTGTTGCCCCTGTGCGTCAGCAGTTGCGGGAGCGATCGTGATGGACTGAAGCTGGCGAGGCGACATGTTCGCCCCGCTGCCGCATGCAATCGGAAGCATGGCAATAGCCACAGCCGGGAGCCGAGTCGCGCGTCGAAGGTCGTTCATAGCCCACCGCGAAAGTTGAAGGCTTGACGAGTGAATGTCGCCGCCTGTCTACCTCCGATGGGAATTTTATCGCTGCATCCGGGCCCGCGCAGGCAATCGACTTCCCGTGGAATCTGAGCTAACCCACAACCTGCCATCCCGCCGTCGAGGACAACGAAGAACCTTGCCGGCCCACAGGCGCCCCCATAGAATCGAATCCCATGCCCATTGAAACCACGCAGCGGCCGATACGCACCAGCGTTGCGTCGCTGACCCCACCGCCCTTCGATGAAGTGCGCATCGGCGACGCGGCCGGCGAGTACCGTTTCATCCGGCGCGGCAAACACCGCGCATGGGCGTATGTCGTCGTGGCCTTCGTTTTCGAAATCTGTTCCCTTTCCGCGACGATTTACGAACTCCTCAGGCACACAAAGGCTGCGCACAACCCCGATGCAACCATCCTCCTGTCCGTCGCCGCCGGCATAGCTCTTTCCGCGTGGGTTTTCCATGACCGCTGGCGCTGCATTGAAGCCTTCTCCAGCCGCTTCTGCTTCGGCTCCGGTTATCTTGCCCTGCTCACCACCCACATCTGCATGGGGTACGTGCCCTTCATTGCGTCTCTCTATGCGACCTACCGCGGCCTCCGCAAGCTGCTGGCGTCGTAACCAGCTGGCTTCGTCCACTACTCCACACTCCCGCCCCCTTTTCCACCTCACCCGACCTGCGATACTGGACCTTCTATGAACAGTGTTTGCATCAGGTGCGGCGGGATGGGAGTGAAGGTGATTTCCTCCCCAGGCGGCGGTACCACAATCGAAACCTGCATCTGCCAGACCGAGCAACGCGTCGCCCGCCTGCTCACGCGCGCTTCGATCCCGGCCCGCTACGAGCACTGCACCCTTGAAAGCTTCGAGGGCAGGTATTACGGTGCGCACCCATCGCTGGGGGAGGCCCATCTCATGGCGAGCAGGTTTGTCGACGAATACCCCGTGACGACACAAGGACGAGGCCTGCTCCTCACCGGTTCCATCGGCGTGGGCAAAACCCATCTGGCCGTCGGCATTCTGCACGCGCTCATCGGCGAAAAAGGCGTCCACGGTCTTTTCTGCGATTACCGCGAGCTGCTCAAGGAAATCCAGCACTCCTACAACCCCCAGGTCGCCACTACGGAGATGGAAATCCTCCACCCCGTCTTCGACGCCGAGGTTCTCGTCCTCGATGAGCTCGGCGCCTCCAAGCCCACCGACTGGGTCTGGGACACCGTCGCACTCATCCTCAACACTCGCTACAACGACAAGCGCACCACCATTATCACAACTAACTACGAAGACCTCGCCCCCGGCGGCTCCAACGGCAGCAACAGCGCCAGCCGCGTCATGCGCGACGAGACCCTCGGCGACCGCATTGGCGAACGCATGCGCTCGCGCCTCGCCGAAATGTGCTTCGTAGTCGAGATGAACGGCGACGACTTTCGGCGGAAACCGGGCCGCGCCCGCTTCGGCTGATCGGGGAATTCAAAAACCGCACTCCGGCCCCTCTCCATCCACCCAGTGCAACGGTCCACCCGTTCGCAGCCTGCCCCGGCGCGCCATCGGATTTCCATCGTTTCGGCCTCATGGCGCATCCTTCCAGAAGGGGCTGGAGGAACCGCAATGGCCACAGAGCAGACCCATCGCCGCCCGCGCGTCATGATCCTCGGCGCGGGCTTTGCCGGGACCCACGCCGCCGAAGCGCTGGCGAAGTTGCCGGTGGACGTCACCGTGGTCGACCGCCGCAATCACTTCACGTTCCAGCCCCTCCTCTATCAGGTGGCGCTGGCGGTTCTTTCTCCGGCCGAGATCGCCTCGCCCGTCCGCAGTATCCTGCGCCACAACGCCAATACCGAAGTCCTCATGGACGAAGCCGTCGCCTTCGACCTCGAGGGCCGCCGCGTCCGTTTTTGCAGCGGCGCGGAAATCGGCTACGACTACCTCATGCTGGCCACCGGCGCCACCCACTCCTACTTCGGCCACGATCAGTGGGAACCCCTCGCCCCCGGCCTGAAAACCGTCGAGGACGCTATCGAGATTCGCCGCCGCGTCCTGCTCGCCTTTGAGCTGGCCGAGCGGGAAATGCTGGAGACCGGCTCCCACCCTGCGCTGAATTTCGTCGTCATCGGAGGCGGCCCCACCGGCGTCGAGCTGGCCGGGGCCATCTGCGACATCACCCGCCGCTTCATGCGCCACGATTTCCGCCACATTGACCCGGCCACTTCGCGCGTGATCCTCATCGAAGGCGAGAAGCACGTTCTCTCCGCCTACCCGGAAGACCTTTCCATCAAAGCCGAGGAGCAGCTCCGGGCGCTCGGCGTGGAAGTCCACGTCAATTTGCGGGTCACCGATGTGCATCCCGGATACGTCATCGCCGGCGGTCAGCGCATCGATGCCGCAGTCACGCTGTGGGCCGCGGGCGTGCAGGCTTCTCCGCTCGGCAAGCTGCTCGGCGTGGCCACGGACAAGCGCGGATGCGTGCTCGTGAACAACACTCTCAACCCCGAGGGCCATCCGGAGATCTTCATCTGCGGCGACCTCGCCCACTTCGAGCAGGATGGTTATCAGATCCCCGGCGTCGCCCAGCCGGCCATGCAGATGGGCGACCACGTGGCGCGGATGATCGCCGCCGACCTGAATCACCGGCAGCGCAAGCCGTTTCACTATTTCGACAAGGGCGATATGGCCACCATCGGACGCCTCTCCGCCGTTGCCAAAGTGGAGTGGCCCTTCAAAGCCCATTGGAGCGGCTTCCCCGCATGGATCACCTGGCTGACCGTGCACATTTATTTTCTGATTGGCTTCCGCAACCGGCTGGCCGTGCTCTCGCAGTGGATCTGGAGTTACTTCACCTTCACCTACGGCGTCCGCCTCATCTACGGCAGCCAGGCTCTACCGGGATGGACCGACCGCGATGGCGCGGAAACACATCCAGGTGCGATCCAGCCGGCGGCGCCAGGCACGCAGACGCAAACACCGTCGAAGCCGGCAGCCGCCGATTAAGCGGATTGATCCACAACCCATGCCGCCTGCGCGGCTCTGCCGGAATTCTCTTCGTCCGTGAGGTAATCCCCCTTCTCGCCATAGGGAAATACAGGATGGAGGCCATCGCGGTCCCGAATCAGCGCTTCGGTGTGCGCCACGTCGGCGGGCTTGCCGAAATAGAATCCCTGGAGAAGATCGCAACCGAGCGCAGTGAGCCGAGTCACCTGATCCGCCGTCTCCACCCCCTCAGCGACAACTTTCAATTTCAGAGTTCGCGCGAGCTGGATAATCGTGTGCACGATCTCCGGCGATCCGTCGCCCGCCCCCAACTCGCGTGTGAAGGAGCGATCGATCTTCAGAGTATTAAACGGAAGCCGCTGCAGATAACTCAGGGATGAATAACCGGTGCCGAAATCGTCGATCACCATCGAGATATCCATCCGCTTCAGCGCCCGCAGTGTAGCCAGAACTTGTCCGGAGTCGGTGGCCAGCGAGGTCTCTGTCACTTCCAGCCGCAGGCGCTTCGCCGCCATTCCCGTCTCAGCCAGCACCCGCCTCACCAGTTCCGCAAATCCCGGATCGTTCATCTGCCGCGCGGAGACATTCACCCCGATGGTCAGCGGCGGGTCCGGCGCCAGCCGCTCCTGCCAGTCCGCCATCTGCCGGCACGCTTCGCGCAGCACCCATTCTCCAACCTCGAGGATCAGATCCGATTCCTCGGCAACGGGAATGAATTCCGCCGGCTGCAGCAAGCCGCGATCCGGATGCTGCCAGCGCACCAACGATTCGAATCCGACAACCCTCCTCTCAGGCAGCGATACCAGCGGCTGATAACGCAGCCGCAGCTGGTTGGCCTCGACGGCCCGCCGCAGCCCCATGATAATCTCCAGCCGCTCGGTGGCCCGCTCTCGCATGCTCGGCTTGAAAATGGCGAACTCCCGGTTACCCTTCGTCGAAGCGTGATACATCGCCGTCTCTGCGTTGCGCAGCAACTCCTCCGGCTCATCGCCTTCGCAACCGATCGCAATGCCGACGCTGGCTCCCACCGGCAGCCGCTGCCCCTCCAGATAAAACGGCTCCCGCATGCACTCCAGCAGATCTTTGGCCACGCCCACCGCATCGGCGGCCTGCCCTGATTTCGCCAGCAGCAGCCCGAATTCGTCCTCCCCGGTTCGCGCCACCACCACCTCTCGGCCTGCCGCCCGCACTGTGGAGCGCAGCCGCCCCGCCACCTGCTTCAGCAATTCGTCGCTCGCCGGGCGCCCCAGGCTGTCGTTCACGGTCCTGAAGTGTTCAAGATCCAGAAACAGCACCGCCAGATGACTGGCGTCGCGTCTCGCCGCTTCCACCGCCCTCTGCAACTCATCGAGAAAAAACAACCGGTTGGGCAGCCCCGTGATCGGGTCCGTGGTTTTTCTTCTTGTGATGTCGTTCACTGAACCCGCTGTGCGCACAATCAGGCCATTCTCGTCCCGCACCGCAGTGCCCCGGGCCAGCACCCACAGATACCCGCCATGGCTGTGCCTCATCCGGCATTCGATCTCGAACGCCCCAGGGCCCGACGTGCGGAATGCCGCAAACTCCGCATGCACCCGCTCCCGATCCGCCGGGTGAATCCTGCCGAACAACTCTTCGGGGCTCCCCCATCGCTCCACTTCAGGCTCGCCCACCATGGCATTCATGCGCGCGGAGAAATACACCTGGCCCGTTTCCATTCTCCAGTCCCACAAACCGTCGCTGGAACCACGGGCGGCAATCGCATACCGCTCCTCGCTCTCCCGCAGCCCGGTCTCGGCCGCCCGCCGCGCCCGGTCGTGCTTCTCGATCTGCGCCAGCATCTCGTTGAACGCATCGATCAGCACTCCAACTTCTCCCCCAGTGCGCCGCTCCGCCCGAACCGAGTAGTCGCGCCGCGACGAAATGCTGCGCGCCACGTTCGCCAGATAGCCCAGCGGATCGGTGACCATGCGCGTCAGACGCATCACCACCATGACCCTTATGACAACCGACAGCATGAGTAACCACAGAGCGACGCGAAAGTGCCGGCGCAGTCTCGCCTGCGCGGTGGCGAGATCGTAAACCAGGGCGACGGAGCCGACTCTTTGGCCCCTGAGAAAAATCCCGCCCGAGAGCGTCAGCAGGTGACCGTCGAAGCGCCCACCATCGGCCAGCGGCGTCCCGGGCGGGCTCGCCGCGTCCTGGCCCACGCGCCGGTATTGGATGAGAACCCTGCCGCCGCCGTCGTACAGCGTCGCGGCCATAACCTGATTTTCGATGGACAGCGCCGCCAGCGCGGTCTGCGCCGCGCCGCGATCCCCTGCCGAGACGGCGGGAGCGGCGTTTGCGGCCAGCGACCCGACCGTTGTGCCGCCTTCTCTCAGGACTTCCGTCTGCAGCGTATGGCGCTGGTAGAGCACGAGGACGCTGAATTCGACGACCATCCCCAGAACGCCAATGGAAAGGAACATCAGCACGATCCTGCACCGGACCGGGAGATTCGCGAATTTCAGGCTGGGATCGCCCCGGACCCACCTCCTGAAAAATCCCCACACCAGCACACAGGGCAATTGCTGCCCGGAAGAATCCCGGTCGGTCCCCATGGCAGGCGCGCACCTCAGCACCTCCGCCCCCTGCCCCCGCGCCGGTGCAGGCGATCCGTCCCTCGCACCTGTGCACCCAGCCTGATCCCGCATTCGTTACCCGCCTGTTCCGGAATTCGCTGAACATTCCCAACGGTCCTATCGGCGGCATGCACGGAATCAACAGAAGGCCCGCGGCTGGCTCAATATCAGCCGATGTGGTGCTTCATTGCCGGTTCCCTGTACCAAAATCGGCCATTCAGTACAGCGGCGCCTCGCCCTCAGGTCGCGTCTTCCACCGCCGATGCACCCACAGCCACTGGTCCGGATAGCGCCGAATGAACCGCTCGATGGCGGCCGTGAATCGTGCCGTG
>JBEKIN010000035.1:0-21168 GCA_050011735.1 Acidobacteriaceae bacterium
GGCGGGCGGACTTCTTCGTCGGGCAGCTCTTCCCTTCTCCGCCTGGCGAACTCCCAGAGACTGAGATCGCCGTGGCTGGAGAGCGAGTCGATGCGGTGGAGCTCCAGATGCTCGTCGAAATGCGGGAGGCGGAAGAAGCGCTTGAGGGTCGACTCCTTCATCTTCTCGACGTCGCCGAAGCGCATGTGATTCTCGACCAGCGCGAGGATCTGGGCGCAGTCTTCGTTGGAAGAGCGCAGGCGGCGGAGGATCTGGTGGGCGATGCGGACGCCGACCTCGACGTGACCGTTGAAGCGAATGCGGTCGGGCGGTTTGTGGGAGAAGGTGGCGGGTTTGCCGACATCGTGCAGGAGCGCGCCCCAGGCGAGGGTGGGCGATGCGCCGGCGGAGAGTTTTTCGAGGAGCAGGAGGGTGTGGATCCAGACATCGCCTTCGGGATGGTACTCGGGGGGTTGGGCCACGTTGTGCAATTTCGTGATTTCGGGCAGGACTTCTTTGAGGAGGCCGGTGCGGTCCAGCAACTCAAAGGCGGGGCGGGCGTGGCCTTCGGTGAGCATGCGGGTGAGCTCGTCGCGGATGCGTTCGCGGCTCACTTGAGAGATTCCGGAGGCGAGCTGGCGGATGGCGCGCTCGGTTTCCGCTTCGATGGTGAAGTTGAAGCGGGCGGCGAAGCGGATGGCGCGGAGCATGCGCAGCTTGTCTTCTTCGAAGCGGCGGTGGGGCTCGCCGATGGCGCGGATGATGCCGTCGCGAAGATCGTTTTTGCCGCCGACGTAGTCGAGGACCGCGGAGGTGAGGTTGCAAGTCTGGCGGTGGAGGACGGGGTCGAACATCATGCCGTTGATGGTGAAGTCGCGGCGGAGGACGTCTTCCTGAGCGCTCGTGGAAAAGCGGACTTCGGCAGGGTGGCGGCCGTCGAGGTAGGCCACGTCGCTGCGATACGTAGCGACTTCAGTGACGATTTCCTGGGACTTGCCGTCGGCGTCGGGGACGTCGTCGCAGACGAGCACCACGCCGAAGTGGGCGCCGACGGCGAAGGTGCGGGGGAACAGGTTCAGGACCGCATCGGGATGGGCGCTGGTGGCGACGTCGAAGTCTTTGGGAGGGACGCCGAGAAGGATGTCGCGGACGCAGCCGCCGGCGAAGTACGCCTCGTAGCCGGCTGCGCGCAGCTGGAGGACGATACGCTCGGCGGCGAGTTGTGCTGGCGTATCGGTCACTGCGATTCCCCAGAGTCTCCTGCCGGCCCGCGTTTCGTCCTGGCGCGCGAGGTTCAGGGCTGATGCTTTCGAACCAACGTGGGATTCGGACGACGGCGGCTGCTTGTTAGGATGACTTGCGTACTGGCTTGCGAAACATGAGCGCTACGACTGAACCCGCGGTCCCGGCGGTTCCGCGCACGACGTGGAGCAGCCGCATTTTCAGTCTACCCGCGGTGCTGGGGCTGCTGCTGGTTTACCTGCTGCTGTTTGTTTCGGCGGGCGGGAGCGTGGTGCGGTCGCTGGCGGACAACGACATCTGGTGGCATTTGCGCAACGCGAGCGAGCTGGTGCAGAGTGGGCATTTCATCCGCGCGGAGAGTTACACGTTCACGGTGGCGGGCAAGCCATGGATCAATTTTGAATGGCTGGGCGAGCTGCCCTACTACTTTGCAAATCGATGGCTGGGGGATCGCGGGCTGTATCTGGTGACCATCCTGACGACGGCGGCGATTGTGCTCGGCATTTATTGTCTGGGCCGCCTGCGCTCCGGACGCTGGGGGTCGGCGTTTTGGGCTACGGTGATCGGCGTGTTCCTGACGACGGTCTCCATATTGCCGCGTCCGCTGCTGTTTGGATGGCTTTTTCTGGTGATTGAAGTTGCGGTTCTGTGGAGTTTGCAGAAGGGGCGCGACTACACGGTTTGGCTGCCGCTGCTGTTTCTGCTGTGGATCAACGTGCATGGGTCGTGGTTCATTGGGTTTGTGCTGCTGGCGATTTTTGTCGCGTGCGGTTTTGTCAACGGCGAGTGGGGGAATCTTTACGCGACGCGCTGGACGCCGCAGCAGGCACGCAAGCTGCTGATGGTTGGAGCCGCGAGCTTTGCGGCGCTGTTTGCCAATCCTTATGGGTGGCGGCTGGTGGCGTATCCGCTGGATGTGGCGTTCCGGCAAAAGCAGACGGTGGAGAATATCGCGGAGTGGGGGAGCCTCGATTTCCATAGCGCGCGCGGGAAGCTTGTGGTGGTCGTCCTCGTAGTGTTTGCCGTGCTGCAGCTGGTACGGCGACGCCGCTGGGTGCTGCAGGACGTGGCGTTCGGCGCGGTCGCTGTGTATGGCGCGGTGACCTATGTGCGGTTTTTGTTTCTGATGGCGATTCTGTTGCTGCCCCTGCTGGCGATCGATTTGCGTGATGAGAAGGCGAGCACGGCGGGCACGGGAAAGAACCGGCGATTCGTGAGCGCGGTGGCGATGGCGCTGCTGGTGTCGGCGATTGTGGGGCGGTATCCCGGGGAGAAGAAGCTGCATGCGGGGATAGCGGAGGCGTTTCCGGAGAAGGCGGTTCCTTACGTGCAGAGCCTCGAGGGCCAGGGGAATTTGCTGAACAACTTCAACTGGGGCGGGTATCTGGAGTGGCAAGCGCCAGGGGTGAAGGAGTTTATCGACCCGCGCAACGACATTTTTGTGCATGAGGGCGTGATGGGCGACTACCTGCGCGCGACCAAAGTGGAGGATACGTTCGCGGTGCTGGACAAGTATCGGATCCGGTATGTGCTGCTGGCGGAGGATGCTCCCGCGGCGTATTTGCTGGGACACAGCGCGGGGTGGACGCGCGCGTATGACGACGGTCAGGCAGTGGTGTTTGAACGCGTGCGCTGACCGCGAGGCCTGACGCCGGCCCGCTGCCTGGCGCGTTGACTACTATTAAGGATATGTCTTCGAGCGCCAGCGGACTCATTTTGGGCATTGAAACGTCGTGCGATGAGACGGCTGCTGCGGTGGTGCGGTGCGGCGCGGAAATCCTGTCGAACACGGTGGCATCGCAAATTCGGGTGCATTCGCCGTATGGGGGAGTGGTGCCGGAGCTTGCGTCGCGCGAGCATTTGCGGAACATTTTGCCGGTGGTGCGGGCGGCGCTGGCCGAGGCGGGCGTGATGTACGAGGATATTGACGCCGTCGCTGTTACAGAAGGGCCTGGCCTGGCGGGTGCGCTGCTGGTGGGGATCAGCTTTGCGAAGTCGCTGGCGTTTGCGCTGGGGAAACCGCTGATCGCAGTCAATCACCTGGAGGGGCATATTCACGCAGTGCTGCTCGAGGAGGTGCTGGGGACGGCTCCTGAAGGCGCCTCACGGCAGGACGATCGCGCAGGCCTGACGCTGGCGCTGGTGGTGTCGGGTGGGCACACGCATCTTTATCTGGCGGAGTTTGACGCTGAGGCGGGCGCGTGGGCTTATCGGAATGTGGGACGCACGGTGGACGATGCCGCCGGCGAGGCTTTCGATAAGGTCGCGAAGTTGCTGGGGCTGGGGTATCCGGGAGGGCCGTGGATCGATGCGCTGGCTCCGCATGGGAATCCTGAGGCAGTGCCGTTTTCGTTTTCGCAGATCAAGGCGAAGGTGCATCGGAGGGGCCAGCCGGGGGCGCTCGATCCTGCGGAGGCGATTTATTTTTCGTTCAGCGGGATCAAGACAGCGATGCTGCGGCACACGAAGGTGTACGAGATGGGAGCGTCGATTGAGGCGCGGCGGGCGGCGCTGGCTGGGCTGGCGGGTGCGAAGCCGGCCGATGCTCTGCCGCTGTGCGACGAGCCGACGCTCGATCTGATCGCGTCGTTCCAGCGGTCGGTGGTGGATGATTTGCGGCGGAAGACGTTTCGGGCGGCGGAGAGGTTGGGGGCAGAGCGGGTGATCGTGTCGGGGGGGGTGGCGGCGAATCGCGAGCTTCGAGTGCGGTTCACGGCGGAGGCAGCGGAGCGGCATTTGTCGATTGCCTTTCCATCGGTGGCGCTGGCCACGGACAATGCGGCGATGATTGCGGCGGCGGCCTGGCCGAAGTTTGTGGCAGGAGAGTTTGCGGCGGAGGAGCTGACGGCGGAGCCGTCGTTACGACTGGGAAGCTGAGGGCGGATTCACCACAGAGGACACAGAGAGCACAGAGAAAACAGGGGCCCGAAAACCGAATGCTTGCTCGCGCATTGGGCTGACGGAACGCACTGGTAGAATCCGATCTTGGGTTCCAGATGACTTTGACAAAACAAACGGGCGAGGAAGTGCGCGCTGCGGGCGCAGAAACGCCGCTGCCCGTGATGCACCTCTACAACACGCTGTCGGGGCGGGTGGAAGCGCTGACACCCGCGGACGGGAAGGCACTGCGGATGTACGCGTGCGGGCCGACGGTGTACGACTACGGGCACATCGGGAACTTCAGGACGTTTCTGCAGGTGGATGTGCTGCGGCGGGCGATGCGGCTGCTCGGCACCGAGGTGCGCCACGTGATGAACATCACGGACGTGGATGACAAGATTATTCGCAACGCGGCGGCGGCGGGCGTGGGGATCCACGAGTACACGCGGAAGTATGAGGATGCATTTTTCGAGGACCTGAAGGCGCTCGAGGTGGAGCATCCTGAGGTGATCGCGCGGGCGACCGAGCATATCCCGACGATGGTTGCGCTGATCGAGAAGCTGGCGGCGCAGGATATCGCGTATCGCGCGGAGGATGGGTCGTGGTATTTCCGGATCGCGCGGTTTCCCGGGTACGGAAAGCTCTCGAAAAAGGATTTTTCGGGGATCGCGGACGGCGCGCGCATCGATGTGGACGAATACGAGAAGGATTCGGCGCGGGATTTCGCGCTCTGGAAGGCTCCGAAGCCGGGAGAGCATAAATGGGAGACGGCGCTGGGGCCAGGACGGCCGGGGTGGCATATCGAGTGCTCGGCGATGGCGATGGAGTATCTGGGGGACAGCTTCGATCTGCACGCGGGCGGCGAGGACCTGATGTTTCCGCACCACGAGAACGAAATTGCGCAGTCGGAGTCGGCGACGCATCGGACGTTTGTGCGGCACTGGTTTCACGTGCGGTTTCTGCTGGTGGAAGGGCGGAAGATGTCGAAGTCGGAGGGGAACTTTTATACGCTGCGCGATCTGCTGCTGCGCGGGTATAAGGCTTCGGCGATTCGCATGCTGCTGATTGCGGTGCCGTACCGGCAGCAGCTGAACTTTACGTTCGAGGGGCTGCAGGCGGAGACGATTGCGGTCGAGCGGCTGCGGACGTTTCGGGAGCGGATCGCGGGGACGAAGTGGCCGGTGCGGCCGGCGATGGATGGCGCGGGGAGCGAGATTCAGGATGTGGCGCGGGAGACGAAGGCGAAGTTCCTGGCTGCTCTAGCCGACGATCTGAACACGGCGGAGGCGCGGGCGGCGATTTTCGAGATGGTGCGGTTTGTGAATGTGCGGGCCGATGCTGGGGCATTCTTCGCGGACGACAAGGCAGAAGTGCTGGATGCGCTGCGGCAATTTGATCGGGTGTTCGCGGTGCTCGACGATCACGATGCGGAGTGGACGAAATTCACGCTGGACTGGGCGGAGCGGGAGGGACGGCTCGGCGAGGCGGCTCCCGAGGTGCTGGCGACGCGGGGCGTGACGGACGAGAAGATTCAGGCGCTGGTGGAGGAGCGGGACAAGGCGAAGCGGCGGCGGGATTTCAAGCGGGCGGATGCGATTCGGAATGAGCTGGCGGGGATGGGGATCCTGCTGGAGGATTCGAAAGACGGGACGCGATGGAAGCGGAAGTGAAGCGGGTCAGGAGACGGCTACGGGGCCACGCTTCTTTGAGACCGTCCAAAACCAGCCGGCAACAAGATAAGTGAGATAGATGTAGGGGAGCCAGCGGTAGGCTCCCTGGGGGACGGGGTAGACGGAGCCGGCGATGGCCAGCAGCATGGCGACGAAGCCTGCTCCGGATAGGACGAGCCAGAGCGGGGTGAGCGCGCGTTCGCGGCGCAGAAAACTGGGAACCGCGAGGCAAACCAGGGCGTAGGCGGTGAGGAATCCGTAGGTGGCGAGTGATCCCATCCAGCCATATATGTCCGCGTCAGAGACGCCGCGCAGAGCGAGCGCGACGGTGAGGACAAACGTAACAATTCCTGTTACAAGAACAGCGATATGGGGCGTTTCGTTGCGGTGATGGGTGCGCGCCAGGTGCGCGTGGGTAAGTCCGTTGTGGGACATGGTGAGCAACACGCGGGCGGCGGCGGTAGTGCAGGCGAGGACGCAGGCGAACATGCTCATCATGGCGCCGACGTCGACGGCGATGCCGAGGCCACTGACGCCCACCTGGTGGGCCAGGGTGTGGAAGGGCGCAGCGCTCTGGTCGAGGGTTTCGTGCAGGCCACGGAAACCGAGGACTTCGGTGTAGGCGCAGACGACGAAGAGAAAACCAAGGCCGATGGCGCTCTGCAGGACGGCGCGGGGGATGGTCTTTAAAGGATTGCGGGCTTCCTCGCCGAGGGCGGTGGCGCTTTCGAAGCCGACGAAGCTGAAGAGCGCGAGGACCATGCCGAGACGCATGCCGGAGACGCTGGCACCGCGCAGGCGGAACTGCGCCGTGTCGATGTGGAGGCCGTGGCGGGCGAGCACCAGAGCCACGATCAAGAGAATGCAGCCGACGGAGGCAGCTTCGAGCCAGAGCATGGAGCGCGCGGATAGGCGGATGTCACGGTACGCCATGGCCGAGGCGATGAGGATTGCGATAGTGGCGAGCAGCGCGGCGGAAGCGGTCCTGCCGGTGAAGGCCTGCAGGAGGACGTTGGCGTACTGAACGAATCCGCCGGTGACGGAAACAGCGGTAGCAACGTAAGCAAGGAGCATAGCCCATCCCGCGAGGCCGGAAGCCCAGTCAGGGAGGGATTCGGTAACGTATTTGTAAAGGGAGCCGGGCGAGGCGGAGCGGCGCGCGAAGCAGCCGATGAGGACACCGATGAGCGTCATGCCGGCAGTCGCGAGGACATAGACGAGCCACGTGCCATTGCCGGCCATGGCGAAGACCAGAGGGATGGTCATGGCGGGCGTGGTGGTGGGGGCGATGGCGGAAACTGACTGCGCGAGGGTCTCGGCCGGGGACAGGACGCCGCGGCGGAGGCCGTAGGTTTTCGGCTCCTCAACTTCGGCAACGTACACGTTCACGGCTTCGGACGCCAAGGCGCGAAGTCCTCCTGGAATGTGATCGCGGAAATAGTGCGCCGGAGCGGCGCGACGGGGAGCCGGTGGTTCAGTCTTGCTGGGATACGAAGTTATGTCAAGGCTCGAATGGGATGCCGGCGATGGGATCGGTTTCGGCGATCTTTTCGAAGTTGGCGACCAGCGGTTTCACTTTGGGGATGACGGTCTGCACGGCGCGCAGGGAGAGCGAGGTGTCGTGGCTGGCTTTACTTTCCCAGACCTCGGTGACCCACAGGACGTTTTCGTTGGCTGCGTCGCTGGCGATGACATAACTGAAGCAGCCGGGCATGTTGGCGGAGCTTTCAGTGAGGAGAGCGATGACTTCATCGCGCTTGCCGGGAAGGAGGGTGAGCTTTGCGATCAGACCGTACATGGTCTGAAATTCTAGTCCGCAGCGGTGGCTACCGGCTTGGCAGGACGCTTTGGCCGAGGCTTCGATTCAGGCGCGGGCTGGAGCTTGGGTATGTCGGAGATGTCGGCTTTGCCTTCGGCAATCCTGATCAGGAAATCCTGGACGCTGAAGGGGGGCTCGCTGGCGTCGCGGAGGCGGACGTAGGAGCCGTCGGGGCGGAGCTGGCGCGCCTTGACGTTGTCGGCGAGATAGGCGGCGAGGATTTCATCACGGACGCGGGTTTTGATCTGCGCATCGCGGATAGGATAGATGACTTCGCAGCGCTCGAAGAGATTGCGCGGCATCCAGTCCGCGCTGCCACAGTAGAACTCCTCGTCGCCGCCGTTGAGGAAATAGTAGAGGCGGCTGTGCTCGAGAAAGCGGCCGACGATGGAGCGCACGCGGATGCGCTCGCTTAGCTTCTTCAGGCCGGGGCGCAGGGAGCAGATGCCGCGCACGATCAGATCGATCTCGACGCCGGCGTGGGCCGCTGCGTAGAGAGCCTCAACGATGCGCTGCTCGAGGAGGGAATTCATCTTGGCGATGATGCGGGCGGGCTTTCCGGCGGCGGCATGCTCCTGTTCACGATGGATGAGGCGGATGAAATTTTCGGCCAGGGTGAGAGGCGCGACGAAGAGCGGGCGGTAATCGTCGGACTCGGAATGCGCGGTGAGGTAGTTGAAGACGCTGTGGACGGCGGCGGTGATTTCCGGATCAGCCGTGAGCAGGCTGAAGTCGGTGTAGAAGCGGGCGGTGTCGGGATTGTAATTGCCGGTGCCAAGGTGGGAGTAGCGGCGGACCACGCCGTCGGGATCGCGGCGGACGAGCAGGGCCAGCTTGCAGTGCGTCTTGAGGCCGACGATGCCGTGGAAGACCTGGACGCCGGCGTCTTCGAGGTTGCGCGCCCAGCGGATGTTGGAGGCTTCGTCGAAGCGCGCAGTGAGCTCGACGACGGCGGTGACTTCTTTGGTCTGGGCGGCTTCGGTGAGCGCCTGGAAAATGGGCGAGTCGGCGCTGGTGCGGTAGAGGGTTTGCTTCATCGAAACGACGTTGGGGTCCTGGGCCGCAGCTTCAATGAAGGAGACGACGCCGTCGTAGGAGTCGTAGGGGTGGTGCAGGAGGATGTCGCGGTGGCGGATTTCGTCGAAGAGGTCCGCGGACTTGCGGTTCAGGCGGAGCTCGCGGGGCACGAAGGGTTTGAATTTGAGTTCGGCGTGCGCCGATGAACTGTAAAGAGTCATCACGCGCGAGAGGTTCACGGGGCCGTCGGAGTGGTAGACCAGTGATTCGTCGAGCTCGAAATTGACGCGCAGGCGGTCGACGATTTCGGGATCAGCCTGGCTGTCGATTTCCAGGCGCACGGCATCCCCTTTGCGGCGATTGTGCAGTTCGGCGCGCACGGTTTCGAGCAGCGACCGGGATTCTTCTTCCTGGAAATAGAGATTGCTGTTGCGGGTGACGCGGAAGGCGGCTCGGGACAGGATTTCGTAGCCGCGATACATGCCGGCGGCGTTGCGTTCGATCAGATCGGCGAGAAAGATGTAGTCCTCAGCGCCGTCGGCAGTCGGAATGCGCACGAAGCGCGGCAGGGCGCGCGGCACGGTGAGCACGCCTAGCACGGGACCGGCGGTGCCGCGGCGTTTGCGGCGCAGCAGCAGCGCCAGGCACATGGCCTTGTTCAGGACGCGGGGAAAGGGATGGGCGGGATCGATGGTGATGGGGGTGAGCAGCGGGTCGACTTCGCGCTGGTAATAGTCGGTCGCGAATTTGCGCGCGTCGGCGTTCATCTCGTCCCAGCTGAGGACGCGGATGCCGGCCTTGCGCATGGCCGGAAGCAGCTCCTGATTCCAGCAGCGGTATTGATCGGCGACAAAGCGCTGGGTCTCGTCCTTCATGGCGTCGAGTGACTCGCGCAGGGTGGCGCCGTCGGGCGCGGCTTCGTTGTAGCCGTCCTCGATGCGCTGCAGGACGCCGGCGATGCGAATCTCGAAGAATTCATCGAGGTTGCTGGCGGTGATGGCGAGAAACTTGACCCGCTCGAGCAGCGGGTTGGAGGCGTCTTCCGCTTCTTCCAGCACCCGGCGGTTAAAGCTCAGCCAGGATTCGTCGCGGCTGAGGAAAAGGCTCTGCGCGCGCTGTGGTTCTTTCCGCATAGGGGCGGCCGGCTACCTCGTGTCGCAAGAGGCAGTTTACCTGATTGGCTATAACATCGGCGCTCAACAGAGAGGATGAACGAATTGCAAAAAGCTGTGTACAACGCGCGATTCGCTGTGATTCCTGAGGGCATTCATCCGGTCACGGGAGGCACAGTAATTCCAGGGGTCTCGATCTGGGAAAAGTCGAGAGGGATCCGTCGGACTCGGCTTCATCATATGGCGACCGCTTTGCAGGAAGGCAGGTTTCGACGACCCTCGCAGCCCGTCGCGAACCTTGAGCACCAGGAGTTTTCAACGACCGCGCATTTGACGCCCCATTCCCCGCTCGGCGAGGATAAGGTAAGGAGCTTTCCCCGGAGGTGGATCTCGTGGCAGAACCCCCTTGTTCCGGTCAGGGCAGCAACGGGTCCCCCGTTGCTTTTGGCGCGGTGGTGTCGAGCGAAGCGATCCTCAAAGCGGAGAATGCGGCGGTGGAAATGTACCGTTTCGCCGCGCTGATGCTGGGCAATGAGGCCGAGGCGCTGAGTCTGGTCGAGAACAGTGTGGCCACGGTCGAGGTCGACCCCTGCGCCGATCCGTGCGCCGCCAAAGGCCTGGTTCGAGAGCGGGTGCTGGATGGAGCGCTGGAGATCATGCATCGGCAGGACCCGGCGTCGTTCGCGGATCTGCCAGCGGCGGATTCCGGCTCGTGCCTCGAGAACGACGATACGGCGCTTTCCGGCACGGAGATCACGGAGCTGGTGTCGGGCGCAGGACGAGGGCCGCTGCGGGACTGGCTGAATCGGCTTTCACAAGCGCAGCGGGCGGTTTTCGTGCAGCGCGCGGTGCTGGGCAGCAGTAATGCGGACACGGCGCGGGCCATCAATCGTTTCGCAAAGCCATCGATCTGGACAGCGGAGGCGGTGAGCAGCCTGTTTCGCCAGGCGCTCTGCACGCTGGCTTCTTCGCTGGTGCGCTCGGCGCCAGCGACCCAGGTTTAGCGGCTGCGAAGCCTGGCGGCTGCTTTCGTCCACGGCGTCTTTGAATGGCTGGACCTTACTTTTGCGCTGAATCTGCGAGACGCACCCCCGGCGTTTCGACTACTCTTATCGCAGGATTCTTGTGAATTTTTTGCTCGGCGTGGTGCATCCAAAGCACATACCCTGAACGGGAGACTTGAGTTCCCCCCTTTTCCTGGTGAGTAATGAGAGGTTTGTCTTCGTGCCGGAGGCAGTAGCAACCGATTTGCGATTCCTGTGCCTGCAGCGAGCAGCCGCGGTGCTGGCCGTTGTGGCGTCTCTGGCTGGACCGGCGATCGCGCAAGGTCCAGGTGGTGGCTCAGTGTCGGTGCCGACCGGACCGCTTTTGATTCCGCAGCCGCCGGTCGACAACTCAACCTATCAGAGCAGCGTGAGCGACGGGAAGCTCACGTCGGGCGTTCTGCCGCTTTCGCTCGACGGTGCGATCCAGCGAGGATTGCGGCTGAACCTGGGGCTGATTCTGACGACGCAGAACACGCAGTCGGCGCGAGGCGCGAAGCTGGAGCAACTGCAGTCGCTGCTGCCAACAGCCAGCGCGACGGTCAAGGCCGCGGTGCAGGAGACGGATTTGCAGGCGGAAGGTCTGCGGATTCCGGGCTTCCCGGCGATCATCGGGCCTTACGGGTACTCCGACATTCGCGGTTCGCTGAGCTGGTCGCTTGTGAATCTGTCGTCGCTCGAGAATTATCTGGCGCAGCGGCACAATTTCCAGGCGGCGAAATTGTCGGCGCAGGATGCGCGCGACCTGGTGGTGCTGACGGTCGGCAATGCATATCTCACGGTGATCGCGGACGCGGCGCTGGTGCAGTCGGCGCAGGCGCAGGTGGATACTTCCAAAGTTTCGCTCGATCAGGCGGTCGGCAATCACGAGGCAGGAACGGCACCGCTGCTCGACGAGCTGCGGGCGCGCGTGGATTACCAGACGCAGCAGCAGACGCTGATTGCCTCGAAGAATTCGTATGAGAAGGACAAGATTGCGCTGGCGCGAGCGATCGGGCTGCCGCTCGAACAGCAGTTCGAGCTGACCGATCAGGCGCCGTACGCGCCGTTCGACCACATCGATCCGGACAAGGCTGTGCAGCAGGCACTGGCAACGCGCGCCGATCTGAAGGCGGTCGAAGAGCAAGTGGCTGCTGCGGACAGCGCGCGCAAGGCCGCTACTGACGAGCGGCTACCGACGATCAGCTTCACCGGCGATTACGGCGACATCGGCATCAATCCGTCGCATTCGCACGGAACCGGTGACGCGGTCGGTTCGCTGGATGTGCCGCTTTTCGAGGAAGCGAAGCTGCGCGGTGACGCGAAGCAGGCGCAGTCGCAGCTGGAGCAGGAACGAGCGCGGCTGAGCGATCTGCGCGGTCAGGTTGGCGCCGATGTGCGGGACAGCATCCTCGACATTCAGGCGGCGGAAAAGCTGGTGGAAGTGGCCAGGAGCAATGTGGACCTGGCCAACGAGGCGCTGAGCGAATCGCAGCAGCGATACAAAGCGGGCGTTTCGGATAATCTGGCTGTTTCTCAGGCGCAACAGTCGGTTGCGCAGGCCAATCAGCAGTATGTTGCCAGTTTGTACCGGCACAACGTGGCGAAGTTATCGCTGGCGCGCGCTTTGGGCGTGGCGCAAAGCAATTACAAGGATTACGTGGGAGGAAAGTAAGCGTGGCGGAGCAGAATCCCGAGCAGACCAGACCAACCGAAGAGCACCCGGAACCTACAGGGCAGCCCTCGCGCCGCCGTTTCATCATCATCGGCCTTGTCGCCGTCCTTGTGGTGGGCGCGCTGCTGTTCTGGTGGCACTCCACCTTCTACGAAGACACGGACGACGCATCGGTGGACGGCCATCTGGTGCAGATCAGCGCGCGCATCAACGGCCACGTGGCGAAGGTCAACGTGAACGAGAACCAGTACGTCGAAGCGGGCACGGTGATGGTGGAGATCGATCCGAGCGATTACCAGACAGCGGCCAATCAGGCGCAGGCGAATCTCGAAGCGGCGATCGCCAACTACGAGGCGACGCGCGTCAACGTGCCGGTGATCGGCATCAACGCCGGCAGCAATTTGAACAATGCCAATGCGGACGTTGCCGGTGCAACCGCCAGCGTCGCCCAGTCCGAAAGGCAGCTGGAAGCAGCGCAGGCGCGCGTGACCGAGGCGAAGGCGAATGCGACCAAGGCGCAACTGGATCTGGACCGCTACACGCCACTGGTACAGAAGGACATCATCTCGAAACAGCAGTACGATGCGGCGGTCGCCGCGGCTGCGGCCGATCAGGCAGGCGTCGCCGAAGCGGAAGCAAATCTGATCGCGGCGCAGGACGCGGTGCGCATCGCGCACGATCGCGTGCTGCAGGCGCAGTCGTCGCAGAAATACGCGCAGACGGCACCGCAACAGGTGGCGATTCAGAGAGCCAAGGCCGATCAGGCTGCTGGCCAGGTGGATCAGGCGCGCGCGGTGCTGGCGCAGGCACAGCTGAATCTGAGCTACACGCAGATCAAAGCGCCGTTGTCCGGCATCATCACCACCAAGAGCGTTGAACCCGGCCAGAACATCGCGACAGGGCAGGCGTTGATGACGCTGGTGTCGCTGGACGATGTGTGGATCACGGCCAACTTCAAGGAGACGCAGCTGCGGCACATGAGTGTCGGCGAAGCGGTCACGATCCGCGTGGACGCCTTCGGGCGCGACTTCGACGGCAAGGTGACGCAGATTGGCGGCGCAACCGGATCGGTGCTGAGCTTGTTCCCGCCGGAAAACGCGACGGGCAACTACGTGAAAGTCGTGCAGCGGATTCCGGTGCGCGTGGATCTGACCGATCCGCAGCAGAATAAGGATCACCTGCTGCGACCCGGCATGTCGGTTGAGCCGAAGGTTCGCGTGAAGTAGCGGAGAAGCAGCCAGCAGCCAGCAGAAGAGCTAACCCCACCCCCCTTACGTTTTTGTTAAGTGTTTGATTCCAGGCACCTTGGTTATCTCCTTCTGAGGGCCTTTGGTTGCAAGTAATTGAAAAAAGTTAGTTGCGAGAGGCCCTCAAAGGCAGGCAGTAGCCAGTGGCCGGTAGCCGGTAGCCGATAAAAGGACCCCCCCTCCCCCCCCAGGGGGGGCTGTGGCATGTTGTTGAGGTGAAAGGGGTTCTGGAGGGGTCGTTTTGGACTGTGGCAAGTGACTGAAAATGGGGCTCTTGCAGGGGCCTTTTTGCGCCTGGTGCGGGGATGGATGGGGAGGGCAGGGCGTCGAGTGTGCACAGAAGCTTGCCATTCCTCACCTCCGGAAAAGGAAAAGGCCGCGCTGGGCGGCCTTGTTTCGCTTGATGTGATGGGGAGAATTTTTTCTTTGCCCCCTATTATCAGGATACCAAGTCCAGCACTAAAATCGGCCAAATATCTTTGAGAGTATTGCGGTGAAAGTCGTGTGGAATGATGGATAACACTTTGGTACCGTGCAGGAAAAGCTTGACAGTTTTTCCACATTTGGCCAAAAGACCGCGCACAGCCCTTCGAGAGGCTCAGGGCGGGTTGTTCAGGGTGCAGCGTGGGCAATTCCTGATCGCTGATTGCTGAACGCTTGCACTTGCACCTGTCGTCCGCTGCCAAACCGGGCGGCTTGGGGGAATCTGGTACAATGCCTTAGCGTTAGAACCGAACCGGGCAAGCGCAGTCTTTCGCCTCGCCCAACAAAGCAGGAAATGTAGGGTCTGCCAGTTCGCTCCGATTCACTCCAGCGCAATTCAATTCAGGACATAAGCAACAAATGGAACAAGGTACTGTGAAGTGGTTTAACGACGCGAAGGGCTACGGCTTTATCTCGCGCCAGAACGGCGAGGACGTCTTCGTGCATTACTCCGCCATTTCCGCAAATGGCTTCAAGAGTCTGCAGGAAGGTCAGGCCGTGCAATTCAACGTCGTCAAGGGGCCTAAGGGGTGGCAGGCAGCTGACGTTCAGCCTCTGTAAGACGCAAACAATTTCAGAAGGTCAACAAGGACAAGGGGCGAGCTTCGGCTCGCCCTTTGTCTTTTCGAGGTAGCCGACCCGTTTCGGGCGAGGTGGGAGGAATGTGGAGCTCACCGGCGAAAGCCGGCTCATTCGGGCGGCGCGCCGGTCCAGACTTGTTCGACGATGAGCCAGACGGCGTTGCCGTTGGGGGCTTTGGTGCGGCGATAGACAGTCAGGTAATCGCCGCTCGTGTGTTGGGCCTTGCCCGTTGCCCTCGTGATCAGCGTCTCCTTGTAGGTTCCGGAGTCGTAGGCCAGATCGCCTGAAATCTCGACCCGTTCGGAAGTGAAGGCGAGATCGCTGTCCATGGTGGCCGTGATGGTCTGGAAAAGCTGGCGGAGTGCCGGCATGCCGTGGGTGCGACCAGCGTCGCTGATGAAGTCAGCATCGTCGGCGTATTGGGCGAGCGAGTCGTCGATGTGCTTCGCATGCAGATCTTTGGCCCACTGGTCGCGCAGGGCGGCGAAAGGGTCAGCGGCACGAGGCGGCGCAGCGGGCGCCTGCAGGGCAAGAAACAGGAACAGAAGCAGATGCATAGTCGCCTAAGATCACCTGACCGAGGCCGGCAAGTCAAGTCCGGCCCTCGCTTTGCAAGTGTTCTCAGCGCTGGCGGAGTCTCCAAAGTCCTGTGCCTCTGGTACTCTTGCGGGCTCGGCAACGCGGCTCGACAATGGCGACGATGCTTCTCCAGATTCGCGTCAATCTGATGGAGTCGGCGGTGAATGCCATTGAGCGGGCAGCAGCGCGCCGGCGTCCAGAACGCGCCGCTCACCTGACCACTGGCTTCGAGGGCGAGCGGGCAGCGTTTTTCTGGCTGATGCGCCGAGGGTATGTGGTGGTGGCTCGCGGCTGGCATTCCTCGCGAGCGCCGGGCGATCTCGACCTGGTCGCGTGGCACGGCGATACGCTGTGTTTCGTCGAGGTGAAGACCCGCACGACGCGCGCGGTGGCTCCAGCGCAAATGGCCGTCGATCGTCGCAAGCGCCGAGTGCTGCGCCAGCTGGCACGGCATTACATGCGACAGCTTCCGAACCGTGAGGTCGAGACGCGCTTCGACATCCTTTCGATCTACCTGGAACGGGACAGGCCGCCGGACTTCGAACATTTTCCCGGCGCCTTCGGGTGGGCTGAGGCGGAACGCTGATGCAGGCCGCGATGCCGCAGGATGGCAGCGCGGCGCAGGTCATGGCAGCGAGAACGCGATGTACACGCCGCCAACGGGCGATTTGGGATCGCGTCCTCCGCTTGCAGCGATCACGACGTATTGTTTGCCGTCGATGGAGTAGGTTGCAGGGGTGGCGATGCCAGCGAAGGGGAGTTGCGTCTCCCAGAGGAGCTTGCCGGTGCTGCTGTCAAAGGCGCGGAATTTGCGGTCGTAGACGGTTGCCCCGATAAAGATGAGCCCACCAGCCGTGATGATGGGTCCGCCATAGTTCTCAGAGCCGGTGTTGGAAATGCCTTGTGCGGCGAGCGCCGGATATTCGCCCAGGGGAATCTTCCAAAGATACTCGCCGGTGTTGAGGTCGATAGCGCTGAGCGTACCCCAGGGCGGCGCGACGGCGGGATAACCGTCGGGGTCGAGGAATTTGCGGTAGCCAGTGAAGCCATACTGAACATCAGGACCACCAGGCATGGTATCGGTCGCGTGTTCGGCGGGAGCGGAGCCGGCAGATTTGAGGTAGTCGAGGAGCTCGGCAATTTTGGCGCTGTCGAGATTGGGCAGCGCGATCATGCGGCCGCGGCCATGGGAGATCACGTCGACGATCGCCGCATCGGTGAGGCGTTGACTGACGCCTACGAGCGAGGGAAAAGCAGGGGGCGAGCCGGCGCGATCGGCTCCATGACAGATCGCGCACTGGGACTGGTAGATCTTTGCGCCGGGCCCTGCGTGCGGGTTGTCGGGAGTGAGGCCACCGGTCCAGGCCATTTCGTTGGCATTGACGTAGAGAACGCCAGTGGCGGGATCGACCGCGGGACCACCCCATTCCGCGCCGCCATCGAAGCCGGGAAAGACGACGGTCTGCCGATCGACACCGAAGGGGATGAACTGGCCATCGCTGCGAAAGGTGCGGAAGGTTTGAAGAGCCCAGTCATGGGCTGCGGGCGTGCGGCTGGTCAGCATGTCTTCAGTGAGGCGCTGGCGTGCGTAGGGCGTGGGCGCAACGGGCATGGGTTGCGTGGGCGAGGTCTTTTCGCCGGGTACGTCGGTGGGCGGGTAGGCGTGTTCCTCGATGGGGAAGAGCGGCGAGCCGGTGACGCGATCGAAGAGGTAGACAACGCCCTGCTTGGTGGTTTGCGCGACAGCGTCGATGCGCTGGCCGTTGCGGTCGACGGTGACGAGGGCGGGCGGCGCGGGAAAGTCGCGATCCCAGATGTCGTGATGGACGCCCTGAAAATGCCAGAGGCGCTTGCCGGTGGCGGCGTCGAGGGCGAGCAGCGTATCGGCAAAAAGGTCGTTGCCGACGCGATCGCCTCCGTAAAAATCAAAAACCGCGCTCCCGGTGGGAACGTAGAGGATGCCGCGCTGGGCGTCGAGGGTCATGCCGGCCCAGTTGTTGGCGGCGCCCGCATCTTTCCAGGCGTCGGGCGGCCAGGTGTCGTAGCCGAGTTCGCCGGGGCGCGGGATGGTGTGGAAGGTCCAGCGCAGAGCGCCGGTGCGGACATCGAAAGCGCGGATGTCGCCAGGAGGAGCGGGATGGGTTTCAGGGTTGCGGCCACCGACGATGATGAGGTCGTTGTAGATAATGCCAGGGGTGGTGAGAGCGACGGATTGCTGCTCGTAATCGCCACGCAAGCCCTTGCGGAGATCGATGCGGCCACCCTCGCCAAAGTCGGGGATGGGCTTACCGGTGGCTGGGTCGAGCGCGTAGAGGTAGTTCAGAAGACCCACAAAGAGGCGGGCGCTCTTGCCGCCGGTCCACCAGGCGAAGCCACGGGAAGGCTGGGCATTTTTGAAGCCGGGGTCGAAGGTCCAGAGCTGCGCGCCGGTGGCGCCATCGAGGGCAATGACTTTCCCGGAGAACGTATAGGCGAAGAGAACGCGCCCGACTACAAGAGGGTTGGTTTCCAGATTGCCTTTTTCTCCCGTGTCGAACTGCCAGGCGACCTTAAGCTGGGAGACATTCGCGCGGTTAATGAGCGAAAGCGCGGAGTAGTGCTGGCCGTCGACATTGCCGTTGTAGGCGGGCCAGCTAATGCCGGGCTGCGCCGGAGCCGAGACTGACTGGGCGGGCCGTTTCGGTACGGGACCGGACGAATGGGCAACGCCGATCCCAGCGAAAAGAAGCGCTGCGCCGGAAGCCGCAATGACACTATGACTGACACTCAAGTGCAATTCTCCTCTTGCGAGCCGATGGTATGATTCCGGCCATGTTACCGAAAACCAGGGGCAGCGTCGCCGGGTTTGTACTGACGGCGGTAGTTCTGGCTTGCTGTCCGGCGACGGCTCGAGCGGACGCCGGAATCCCGATGCTGCCGGTGACGTACCAGACCATGCTGTTTTTTCTGCTGCTGGTGATCATCATCGAAGTGATCTACCTGCAGGCTCGTCTGCGGACACGATTGCGCCGAACGCTGATCGCGGTGACTACGGTGAATGCCGCCGCGGCGGGACTGGGGTTTCCGCTGGCCTGGCTTATCTACAAAATTCTGGACTCGTGGGCCGGTTTTCCTGGCGGCCAGTCCGGCGTATTCAGCGATATGCAGTTTGTTCCGCTGTGGGTGTGCATCAAAATGTTTCCGGATTGGGCGGGGACCCACGGACAGGTGTGGTTGATCATGGCGATGTTCGTGACGCTTCTGATTCCCTCGTATCTGCTGACGCGGATTCTGAAGTCGTGGGTGTTTGACTGGTACGATCTCTTGCGCTACGACGGGGACATCAAACCAGCCATCCTGATGGCGAATCGACTTTCGTATCTCCTGCTGGCGCTGACGGGATGCATGCTGCTGTTTCGGACGTTTCACACTCCGTAGGAAGCGGCAGGTTCGGACCCGCGTTGACACGCATCATTCCTTCGCTGCTTCGGCGGCCAGCGAGCTGAGTACCGCTTCATAGAGCGTGAAGAACTTGTTGTCCTCAAGGGGAACGACGTTATTCCATGTCGCGCTCACGCAGTAGTGGCGGCCGCTTTTCGCGGTGAGGGCAGTGGTCAGGTTGAGGACGCCGGGTTCCGATCCACCTTTGTAGGCGATTTGCCGCCAGTCTTTTTTTATGGCGACGCCGGGGTTGATCTGCATGGCTCCGAGGTCGCGGACGCCGTCGATGAGGGTGCAAAGCTCCACAGGCGTGAAGAACCACTCGATGTCGGTAGCGACCGGCTTGCCGGAAGCGAAAATGGCGGCGTCGGGAAGGGGCAGCTTGTCAATTTCGGGCAGCAGAGCGCGGCGGCCTGCTGGACCGGCAGCGCGGTAGCGGGCGAGAAGCGCAGCATTGGCGGGGTCTTTCAGGATGAAGGCTTCGCGCGTGGAAAGGAAGGGCCGGTTGCGCGGGGCAATCGCCTCGACGTTATCGCGACCGGCGATGGAAAGCAGAGCGTCGGCTGCGGTGTTGTCGCTGATGGAGATCATCTCGTTGGCGAGTGTAGCGAGGGTGAGCGGAGTCTGATCGGGCCAGGTGCGAATGACGCCGCTGGGCAGAGATTTCCATGCAGGATTGAGAGGGACGACCTGGTCCCAATGGTGCTTCTTCGCGGCGATCTCCGCGTTGAGAGCGCTGATGATGGCCAGCTTGAAGGCGGAACCGACGCCGAGGGCCTGATCGGGATTGAGGGAGGCGCGGGTTGTGCCACCAGCCATCACGACAAGGGCGACTTTGCCGGGGAGCTGGCTGAAGGGCTTGATGCTGTCTTCGAGCGGCACGGCGTGGAGCGGCTGGGCGTTGCCGAACCAGAGCATGGTGAACTGGCCCTGCGGATTGAGAGCGGCTTTGGCGGAGAAGCTGGCGCGTTCGAGGAAGACGGTATAGCCATCGGGGCCTTTTTCGATGCGCTGGAACTTTCCGGACTGGCCGGTGTACTGGTCGACGACCTGCTGGATTTGTGCGATGGGAATCTGGGCGAGGAAGGCTGGGTCGAACCACGCGGACTGGATTGGACCGGGGCCAAGGACGCGCGCGATGGCCTGCTCGGGGGTGAGCGACGAGGGAGCCTGAGCCATGGCCGCGACAGGGGCGAGAAAAAAGACGAAGAATGCGAGGCGGCACTTCATGGTTATGTCTTTCCAGGGGTGAGGCCGAATTTCAGGGCCGGTTACGACGGTTCATGATAACCCGGCATAAATTGAGTCTTCGGAGCGCGCCGTTCCCCGATATGGCGAGCCATCCCTGTACACTTCGTGACGACGAATCTGTTCCACGAGCTATCGGAGTTGTGACGTGCCCATCAAGACAATTATCGAGCCGTTTCGCATCAAGAGCGTGGAGCCGATTCGATGGACCACGCGCGGGCAGCGCGAGAAGCTGCTGAAGGCCGCGTACTACAACATGTTTCTGCTGCCGGCGGACGATGTGCTGATCGATCTGCTGACGGATTCGGGAACGGGGGCGATGTCCACGCATCAGTGGGCAGCGATCATGGAGGGGGACGAGAGCTATGCGGGCAGCCGGAGCTTCGTTCGCTTCCGCGACTCGATTCAGGAGATTTTCGGGTACAAACATGTGATCCCGACGCACCAGGGACGAGCGGCGGAGCGGATTCTGTTCGGCGTGCTGTGCAGGAAGGACTCGGTGGTGCCGAATAACACGCATTTCGACACGACGCGGGCGAATGTGGAGTTTACCGGGGCAGAAGCGGTGGATTTGCTGACGGCAGAGGGGCGGCAACCGGCGTTGTCGGCGCCTTTCAAGGGAAATATGGATGTGGCGGCGCTGGAGGCGCTGATCGAGCGGGTGGGGCGCGAGCGGATTCCATTAGTGATGCTGACGGTTACGAATAACTCAGGGGGCGGTCAGCCGGTTTCGATGGAGAACGTGCGCGCGGTGAGCGCGGTTTGCAGACGCGAGGGGATTCCGCTCTATTTCGACGCCTGCCGGTTCGCCGAGAATGCGTGGTTCATCAAGCTGCGCGAGAAGGGATACGAGCACAAGACGCCGAAAGAGATTGCGCAGGAGATGTTCCGGTACGGGGATGGGTGCACCATGTCGGCAAAAAAGGATGGCATGGCGAATATCGGCGGATTTCTGTGCACCAACGACGACAAGCTGGCCCAACAGGAGAAGGATCTGCTGATCCTGACGGAGGGCTACCCGACGTATGGCGGGCTGGCGGGGCGGGATCTGGAGGCGATCGCGGTGGGCGTGCAGGAGGCGCTGGAGGAAGACTATCTGCGGTATCGGATCGCTTCGACGGCTTACCTGGGAAATCACATCGCCGCTGCGGGCGTGCCGATCGTGCAGCCGCCCGGCGGACACGCCATCTATC
>JBEKIN010000036.1:0-21157 GCA_050011735.1 Acidobacteriaceae bacterium
GTTGTACGTGTTGGCGGGCGATGGGAAGGGGAGCCTGGGCACTCCGCAGGCGGTGCGGTTGACCGGTGTGGTGCGGACGATGGACGTCTCCGACGGCGGCTACGTGGCGGTGAGCATCGATGGCCCCGAGGGACTGCGGGTCGCCATTTTGGCGCCGAGCGCGCATGGACTGACTGAAGTTGGGAGCTACGCGACACCGGGACAGGCAACTTCGCTGGCCTGGGGATCGCTGGGAGGCGGACTGGACCTGGCGGTGGGCGCGGGCAGCAACGTGATGCTGATCTACGGGCCGCTGAGTCAGAATCCCGAGACGGAATCGGTGACCCTGCCTGTTGCCGTGCAGGCGCTGGCGGTGGGCGACTACATCTGGGATCGCGACGGGCGCCAGGAGATCGCGGTGCTGGGCAGCGACGGCACGGTGCGCATTCTGCAGCACGGAACCCTCGATACGCGCCCGCTGACGGCGGCCGATATTCCGGGGAGGCGCGCGGCGCTGCGGGCGCGACCCAGTGGATTGCCGAGTCCCATGGCGATGGGCGAGTGGACGGTGGCGAAGCAACTGGCAGGCACGGGAGTTTCTCTGGCCGGTCCGGCCTCGCGATCCACCTTCAGCTCACCGCGTCTGGCCGCAGCCAGCACGCAGGACCTGATGCTGCTGAATGCGGGAAAGAACCAGGTGAATCTGCTCGACACTTCCGGCAAGGCCGGGAATGCCACTGCGACGATCGCGTTTTCCGGCACGCCGGTGGCGGCGGTGGCGATGCCGCAGAAGATCAATGCCGGGCGCGACCTGGTGGTGCTAACCTCGAGCGCGACCGAGCCGATGGTGACCGAAGCCGCTCCCGATCCCACCTTCAACGTGACCACTACGGCGGACATAGACAACCTGAGCGCCTGCGCCACGAACAGTACGGTTACCAGCGGAACCGAAGCGGACGGCATTCTGAGTCTGCGGGAGGCGGTTTGCGAGGCCAACAATAATGGCGCCGCGACCAGCGTCATCAATCTACCCGCGGGAACGTATGACCTCGCCATGAGCACGAATGGCGGAAAGGGTTCGTCGACAACAACCTCCGGTGAGCTGCAGGTCGGGATCGTGGCCGGGGCCACCATCACTATTTCCGGAGCGGGACAGAACAGCACCATCATTCAGCAAACCGATGGCCATGATCGCCTCATCGAGCAGGACGAGCTCGTCGCCGGCAATATTCCGATCACCTTGCAGAACCTGACACTCACTGGCGGTGTCTGCAACGATACCAGCGGGCTCGATTGTGTCGACAACGGTGGGGGAGCTGTCCTTGGGGGTGCGTCCGGGGACAATATGACCATCACCAACGTGACGATGAGCAACAACGAGTCCAATGTCAGCACTACGGAATACAACACGGAGAATGGCGGCGCCCTCACTTACGTTGGCGGAGCCCTGAACATCAGCGACTCGACATTCACCGACAACAAAGCCTCAGGTTATGGCGGAGCGATCTTCGCCGAGGTCGGCTATCAGGCCGGCAATATCCCAAGCTCTTTTACCTTCACCAACTCGACTTTTACGAACAATGAAGCTTTAACCGACAATATCCCCGGCAATGTCGGCCAGGGCGGCGCGATTGATTTTTCTCTTGCGGGCAATTATCCCGCGAGCATCACCGGATCGACTTTCACCGGAAACGAGGTCCTGGCCAACAACGTCAATGAGCCCGGCGGCGCGATCGCCGTGGACGGCGATGGCTTCTCCATGAGCACCTCGCGCATCGTGGGCAATATCGCTCCCGGTGGCGGAACCGGCGTTTACCTCGTCCTGGTCAGCGCCACCCTCAACAACAACTGGTGGGGATGCAACGCCGGACCGAATCAGACCGGTTGCGATTCCATTCTCCAGGATGTCAGTGGCACCAACGAAGCGTACACACCCAGCTCGTGGCTGGTGCTGAGCATCAGCGCGGGGGCGACACAGGTGGACGCCAGTGCGACGACAGGCCTGACTGCGGATTTGACTCATAACTCGTCCGGTACGGGGGGATTCAACGTTCCCGGATCCAGCGTTCCCGATAGCACCCCGGTTTCCTTCGGGGCGACGCTGGGCACTATCTCCGGAGCGAGCACGACGCTGACCAACGGTACGGGCACAGCCACGTTCACGGCGGGGACGACTGCCGGTGCGGGCAGCGGCACTACGACCGTCGATAATCAGACGGCCAGCGTCACCATCGATGTTGTGGGAGGGACGAGTACCTCGGCGGCGGTCGACGATGCCGGTACGGGCAATGCATGGAGTGGCACCGAAACAGCGGGCGCAAGCGCCTACGCGACCGCGACCGTCACCCCAGGCGGCAGCGGCCCCACACCCACGGGCAACGTGACCTATACGTTCTATTCGGGCAGCACCTGCACCTCGACCATTGTCGGCACATCGACCGCAACTCTATCCGGCGGCAGTGTGCCGAAATCGGCTACGGTCGGCCCGCTGGGGGCTGCAACTTATTCGCTTTCCGCGAGATACAACGGGGACCCGGCTCATCAGGGTTCCAGCAGCAGCTGCCATAGTTTCACGGTCAATAAGGCGCAGCCGGCGACAACGGTGACGTCGAACCAGAATCCCTCGACCGCCGGCCAGTCCGTCACGTTTACGGCTACCGTCAGCGGCGGTTACTCGGCGTCCGGGCTCGTTGGATTCACCTCGAACGGCGTTGGCATCAGTGGCTGCGGCGGAGTGAGCCTGTCCGGTGGGCAGGCACAATGCATGACCTCGACCCTGGTGGCGGGAACGGACGCGATCGTCGCGACCTACTCAGGAGACGGGAATAACCTGGGGAGTTCGGGGACGCTGAGCGGGGGGCAGCAGGTGAATGCGATCACGCCGACGGTCACGGTGACAGTGCAATCGAAGGTCAACTCGGCCCAGGCGCTGCCGGTCACCGTGACTGTCAGCGGCGGAGCCGGGAATCCGACTCCGACCGGCTCGGTGACGCTGAGCAGCGGCAGCTATACCTCGGCAGCAACCACCCTGACCGCCGGCTCAACAACCATCACCATCCCGGCAGGCTCGCTGGCTGTGGGCAGCGATACGCTGACCGCGGCCTACACTCCAGACGCGGGAAGCTCCTCAATCTACAGCGGCGCGACCGGCGCGGCCCCCGTGACGGTGTCTCAGGCGATCGGGACCTGCACGACGGCGAACCCGAACCCCAATCCGAATCCGGAGTCTTTTGCCGCGGTGGGCGACTTCAACGGCGACTGCAGAAGCGACATCCTGTGGCACAACAGCTCCACCGAGCAAGTCTACGAGTGGCTGATGAACGGGACCACCTTTACGGGCAGCGGGAGCCCCGGCAGCCTCACCTCCGACTGGGTCATTCAGGACGTCGGCGATTTTAACGGCGACGGCATGGCCGACATCCTGTGGCGGAACAGCACCACTGGAGAGGTCGTTATCTGGCTGATGAACGGGACCACGATGACGAGCAGCACGAGCCTCGGTAACGTCTCCGCGGACTGGAGCATTGCGGGAGTTGGCGACTTCAATGGCGATGGCTACGCCGACGTCCTGTGGCAAAACACCAGCGGGGAGCTCTACCTCTGGCTGATGAATGGAACGACGATAGCGGGCGGGGGGATCGTCGGCAACGCCTCCGGATGGAACGTTGCCGGCATCGGCGATTTCAATGGCGACGGCGATGCCGACATTCTGTGGCGGAACAGCACTACCGGACAGGTCTACGTCTGGCTCATGAACGGGACCACGATTACGAGCATGGGAAGCCCGGGTACACCCAGCTCCGACTGGGTCATTGCGGGTGTCGGCGATTTCAACGGCGATGGCAAGAGTGACATCCTGTGGCGCAACAGCACCACCGGGCAGGTCTACCTCTGGTTCATGAACGGCACCGGGATTGCGAGCAGCGGGAGCGTCAGCTACGTCTCCTCCGACTGGGTCATTCAGGGCGTGGGCGACTACGATGGGAGCGGTCGGGCCGGCATCCTGTGGCGGAACAGCACCAGCGAGCAGGTCTATATCTGGCTGATGAACGGAACGGCGTTGACGAGCAGCGGAAGCCCCGGCACCCCCGACAATACCTGGCAAATAGCTCCATAAGCTCCATTAGGCAGGCTGGCCCGGGTCTCGATTTTGAGACCCGGGATTGCGCGCAGGGCCCTGCTTTGCCTCGATTTCCGCGAAAACCCCGAAATGTGGAAAAATTGTCAAGCTTTTCGCCTGCGGTACGAAAGTTTTGTCTCTGATTCCAAGCCACTTCCACCACAATACTCTCAAAGATATTTGGCCGATTTTGGTGCTGGACTTGGTATCCTGATAATAAGGGGCAAAGAAAGAATTTTCCCCCGCTGACTTCGCTTCGGAACCACGAAATGCCTCGCTCACGGCGAGGCTTTTCTATTGATGCCGTCGTCTTTCCGTGCTCTGCGCTCTGCGTTCTGCGCCCTGTGCCGTGTGCCCTGTGCTCTGCTTTTTTCTGAACGCTGAACGCTCTTCCACCCCCGCACCAGGCGCCAAAAGGCCCATGCAAAGTGGCCTATTTTCAGCGACATGCCACACACCAAAACGGCCCTCCTGCAACTCGTGTTAGATCAGGCATTTGCCGGAGTCCCATAGGGGAGGGGGGTGGGGGGTAGGGCAGGGTTCCCGCCGCTACCGGCCACCGGCTTTGTTACCCTGAATGCGTTTTCCAAACCCGCCAGGAGAGCTTGTATGAATGCACGTGCGATCGCGTTCTGCTGTGTCTTCGCAATAGGGTCCGCGATAGGATCTTTGTCGGCCTCGGGGCAGATGCCATCGAGCTCGACGGCGACTCTGCCTGCAGTCGGGACCATCGCGGCCCCATCGCAGGCGATCGATTCCCAGCTGGGCTTGATCGAAGGCGAGATGAACAGCGCCGTCAAAGCCATGCCGGCCGAAAAGTTCGGCTTTGCGCCGAGCGCCTCGATCTTCGTGCCGGGACAGAAGACCGACTTCGCTACCGTGCGCACCTTTGCGCAGCAGGCGACCCACGTAGCCGAAGCCAACTACTTCTTCTACGGCATCATCAGCGGCCTCAAACCCGATGTCGACGTATCGGGAATCGAGAAGCTCACGAAGAAGGAAGACATTGTGGCAGCGCTGGCCGGATCGTTCTCCTTCGCGCACAAGGCCATTGCGACGCTAACCGCCGCCAACGCATTCGAAGTCATCAAGTCGCCGGAACCAGGCTTCCAGACGCGAGCCACGCTCGCCGCCTTTGGCATCGCGCACGCCTGGGATCACTACGGTCAGATGGTCGAGTACCTCAGGATGAACGGCGTCGTTCCGCCAGCCAGCGCAAAATAGCTTGGTTCAAAGTAACTCGTCCACGTGACGACGGCGGCCGCCTGAACCGCTCACATCCCACGTCTGCGTCACTCCTGATGCTTCGGCGGGTTAACTCTGCCCCGTTTGGGGAGTAGTCCTCAGCACGATCGCAGCGCAACCATAGCCACACTGCCCTGTTTCTCTGCGCGTCCGCTCTGCGGCGCCCGAAAAACCATCGTCAAAAAATGTCGTTTTCAACCCAATTCGTTCCGGTAGGCGCACGATGAGCGCCGAACCGCACATACCAGCCGAACCGACCTTCAGCTTCGCCTTTCAGCCCATCGTCGATACGGTCGCGCGCGAAGTCGTCGCCTGGGAAGCCCTTATTCGCGGCATGTGGGATGAGCCTGCATGGCAGGTCCTCAACCAGGTCTCGCCGCTGCGTCTCCACCTTTTCGATCAAACCGCGCGCTCCGCGGCCATCGCGCTTGCCGGGCGCCTCGGCATCGACCGGCCTTTGCACCTGAACTTCCTGCCGCAGAGTCTCGCGTCTTACCCGAAGTCGCTGCTCTCCACGCTTGAAGCCGCTCATGAGGCCGGTCTGTCGATCGGTCGCGTCGTCCTCGAAGCTTCCGAGGCCGAGCTCGTCGACGATCGTGCCCATTTCGCCGGGCTACTGAAGGAATATCGAAAGCTCGGACTGCGGCTCGCCATCGACGATTTTGGCGCAGCCTGGGCTGATCTCAACATTCTCGCCGACCTTCAACCCGACCAGATCAAACTCGACATGCGGCTCATCCGCGGCATCGAGCGCCCAGGTTCGCGCCAGGCCATCGTGCGCGCCATCCGTCTGGCGTGCTTTGAACTCAACATCGACGTGATCGCCGAGGGAGTCGAAACACTCGCCGAGTACACCTGGCTCGCCGACCAAAATATCCGGCTCTTCCAGGGCTATCTGTTCGCAAGGCCCGCGTTCGAAGCTTTCCCGCCAGCGCATTTCCCGCAAACCGCGGAAGAAGCCGCACTGTCCGCGCGTCCCGTCGCGTCCGCCCGTCCAGCGACGTCCGCTCGTTCAAAAAAGCGCGCCTGAAAGCTCGCTGCCTCTTCGCTTCTCACTCGCCTTTTTCTGCCTTGCACTCGCTTCTCGCTCGCAGTTTTCTCGTAGTTCGCTCGGCTACTAGCTACCGGCTGCTTTTCTCACCTCGCGCCCTGCTTCACGAACATTCGCGCCGCCACCAGAATCGCCGCGCATCCCATCAGCGTCAGCACCAGCGCCTGCACCCACAACTCGCTCATGCCAGCGCCCCGCAAAATAATCCCCCGCAAAATCTGGATGTAGTACGTCGCCGGAATCACCTGGCTGATGCCGCGAAAGAACAGCGGCATATTGTCAATCAGAAAAATGTAGCCCGACAAAAACACCGACGGCAGAATCGTCCCCATCGATAACTGAAACGCCTCAGCCTGCGTCTGCGCCTTTGTCGAAATCACCAGCCCGATTCCCAGCACAGTGAGCAGAAACGGCACTGACAGGGCCAGCAGCAGCAGCACGTTCCCGTGAATCGGCACCAGAAACACCACCCGCATCACCACCAGAATCGTGCACAGCTCCCCAAACGCCAGCACTCCGTACGGAATCATCTTTCCCACCATCAGCCCCAGCGGAGCCACCGGCGTCATCGTCAGCTGCTCCAGCGTGCCGCGCTCGCGCTCGCGCACCAGGCTCAGCGCAATCAGCAAAATCGTCATCACCTGCAGCAGAATTGCAATCAGCCCCGGCACAAAGAAATTCGCCGACCGCGTTGCCGGGTTATAGAGCACTGACGGCCGCACCTCAATCGGCATTATGCCGTTGGGCAGCACCCGCACCAGCGACCCCTGCAGCGCCACGCCTGTCGCCGTGCTGATCGCCTGCCCTGCTACCGATGAGTCCGACCCGTCGACCAACACCAGCACCGTCGCCGTCGTCCCGTCCTGCAGCCGCCGCGCGTAATCGAACGGAATCTGAATCCCTGCCCGCGCCTTCCCTGACCGGATCGCCTCGTACATCCCTTCCGGCGACGTGGCAAAAATGCGCAGCGCGAACACGTCGGACCCCGCAAAGCTCTCCAGCAACTGCCGGCTCTCCTGCGTCTGCGACTCATCCAGCACCACCGTCGGAATCTGCCGCACGTTCGTGTCTACCGCAAATCCAAATAAGAAAAGCTGCAGAATCGGGATCAGCAGCGCGAAGAACAGCGTTCCCGGATCCCGCACAATGTGCAGGAACTCCTTCCGGCACACCGGAACCAGGCCGCGAAACAGCCGCCTCATTTCGCGGCCTCCATAATGTGATACGTCAGTGTTACAAATACGTCCTCAAGCGAAGGCTCAATCGTCTCCACCCGCGCCCCTGGCAGTTGTGCCCGCAGCGCCTCCATCCGATCCGTCTCCACCAGCGCGTGAATCGACCGCCCGAAGATCGTCGCCTCTCGCACGCCGTCCATCGCCCGCACCGTATCGAGGATCTGCGCAGGATTCGCCGTATCGATCTGCACCCGCGACGTTCCCGCCGGATTCGCCTCCGGCAGCCGCTGCAGCTCCGCCACCGTCCCAATCGCGATCAGCTTCGACAAATAGATGTACCCAACCCGTCCGCAACGCTCCGCCTCATCCATGTAGTGGGTGGTCACGAAGAACGTCACGCCCTGCCCGGAAAGCTGAAACAGCAAATCCCACAACGCCCGCCGCGCCACCGGATCGATCCCTGCCGTCGGCTCGTCCAGAAACACCACCTCCGGCGAATGGATAATCGCGCACGCCAGCGCCAGCCGCTGCTTCCATCCGCCTGAAAGCTGCCCCGCGCGCCGCTTCATGTACGGCTCAATCCCCGTCAGCTTCTGCACATCCCGGGTTCGCTCCTTCGCCCGCTCGCCCTCCAGCCCGTACACCCCCGCATAGAACGCAAGGTTCTCCGCGACCGTCAGGTCCTCATACAATCCGAATTTCTGCGACATGTAACCGACATGGCGACGAATTTCCGCCGCGTCTTTCCGGATATCCATCCCGAGAATCCGGCCCGTCCCCTCGCTCGGCGTCAGCAGCCCGCACAGCGCCTTGATGATCGTCGTCTTCCCCGATCCATTCGGCCCCAGAAATCCAAAAATCTCCCCCTTCGCCACCTCGAAGCTCACGTCGTTCACCGCCGTGACCGGGCCAAAGCGGATCGTCAGATGCTCGGCCACGATAATCGCCGTCATTCCAGCCTCACCGTCGCCGACATCCCCGACTTCAGCACCTGTTGCGCGTTGTCCACGTACACCTTCACCCCAAACACTTCGTGCTCGCGATCGCTCTTCGTCTGCACGTTGCGCGGTAAAAACTCCGCCTCCGACGCAATCTGCCCAACGTGCCCCGCAAATGCCCGCCCGCCAAAGCTGTCCACGCGCACCGTCGCCTGCTGCCCCAGATGCACGCGCGCCAGCTCTGTCTCCGGCACATAGACCTTTACCCACAGCTCGGAGCTCTCCAGCATCGTCATCACAATCCGTCCCGCGGGAACCAGATCCCCCGGCCGCACGCTCACCACCTCCACCACCGCATCCGCCGGAGCGGTCAGATCCGCCTCGCGCAGCTGCGCATCCAGCTCCGCCACATGCCCCTGCGCCTCAGCCAAACGCCCGCGCGCTGCCACAATGTCCTCACGGCGAAATCCCTTCCGCATCAGCTCCGCTGCGGCCTCCGCCTGCTTGTAGCGCGCCTCCGCAGCGTTCACGTCCTCCACGCGCGTCCCCGCTTCCAGCATCGCCAGCCGCTGCCGCGCGCTCTCCGCCCGCTGCGCCGCCGCATCCTTCTTATCCTTCGCATCGTCGTATTGCTGCTTCGAAATCGTGTCGCTTTCCACCAGCGTCTTCATCCGTTCGTAGAAAATCTCCGCGTTCGTCGCATCCGCCGCCGCAGCAGCATGGTCTGCCCGCGCCTGGTCGATCTCCTCCCGCCGCGGTCCGTTCCGGGCCTCGTCCAGCGCCGCCTTGTTCGCCCGCGCCGTCGCCTCCGCTTCCGCAATCTCCTCCGGACGATTCCCGCGCAGCATCTTGTCCAGATCCGCCTGCGCCTGTTCCACCGCTGCCTGCGCCTGCACCCGCTGCGCCTTCAGCTCGTCGCACTCGAACCGCACCAGCGGTGCCCCGGCCTTCACTAACTGGCCCTCCTCAACCGCAACCTCCGTCACCCTCCCGCCGATCTTCGACCCGATCTGAATCTCCCGCGTCTCCACCGTGCCCGAATACTCCGCGCGGCTCTTCCATCCGGTCCACGCAAACGCGATCCAGATCCCCGCAATCACCACTGCCGCAATCGCGCCGCCAATCATCAGTCGCCGCTTCATGCCACTCCCTCCCGCAGCATCAGCAGCCGCTCCCGCATCCTCTCCATCAGCCATTTCTGCGGAACCCCCTCCCGCATCAGCCACTCCAGCATCGTCGCGATGTACACCGCGAACACCGTTTCCGCCACCAGCCTCGCCTGCTTTTTCCGCCGCAGAAAGCGCGCGATCGATGCCGCCAGCGCCCGCACCGCTTCCTCGCGCGCTACCAGCAGCACCCCCTGCGACGCCTGCCGAAAGACAATTTCGATCAGCAGCTTCTTCGATTTCCCCGCGATTCGCGCATTCTCCTCGCAAAGTCGGAGAATCATCTCCACAATCGTCTCGAAGCTCGGAGCCTTCCCGCTCGCGCCAAACTCCGCAAGGATGCTCTTCAGCTTCTCCACCCGCGCCGCCGCAATCTCGCGCAGGATCAGCTCTTTTTGCGCAAAGTAGTTGAACAGCGTCGCCCGCGAAACCCCGGCCGCCGCCGCCACGCTGTCCATCGAGACGTTTTCGTACCCCTGCCGCCCAAACAGCTCAAACGCCGCTCGGATAATCTCTCCGCGCGTCTGCTGCCGCCTCCGGGTCTGTAACGATGTTGTATGCCTGTCCACAAAGTAGACGATAGTCTAAGTTGTGGTCGCAAGTCCACACCAGCCCGCCGCCGCTCCGGTACCGGCGTAACCCTCCCAGCTCGCCCCGCTCTACCAGGCCTTTGAAGATCGCTTCCACTCCGTCCCCGGCGTCGTCCACGTCGGCATCGCCACCTACACCCCCATGGAAGACGACAACTGGGGCAACGGCGTCCAGATTCACGGCCAGACCGATGTCCGTGGCGCCTCCTGGGTCCGTGGCTCCGCCGGCTACTTCGACTCCGTCGGCACCCGCGTCCTCCTCGGCCGCGCCTTCACCGAAAACGACACCGCCACCGCCCCCATCGTCGCCATCGTCAACCAAACCTTCGTCAAGGATTTAATCCCCAAGGGCACCAACCCCATCGGCCAGCACTTCGGCTCTCCCAAGTCCACCCTCGACTATGAAATCGTCGGCGTCGTCGACGACACCGCCTACACCGCCGTGCAGTGGAAAGACCACCGCATGTATTTCACCCCCATGCTGCAGCGCCCGCTCAGCAACAAGGGTCCCATCGACCAGGACATCTCCCTCTACGCCGGCGCGCTCGTCATTCAGACCGCGCGCCCCATGCCGGACATGGAGTCCATCGCCCGCCAAACCCTCGCCTCCATCAATCCCAATCTCGCCATCGTCAAATTCCAGACCTTCGACGAGCAGATCGCGGACCGCTTCACTGAAGACCGCATGGTCGCCCGCCTCACCACCCTCTTCGGCGCGCTGGCTCTGCTCCTCGCCACCATCGGCCTCTACGGCGTCACCGCGTACACCGTCGCCCGCCAGACCGGCGAAATCGGCATCCGCATGGCGCTCGGCGCCGAGCGCCTCCGCGTCATCGCCATGGTCATGCGCGGCGCCATGATTCAAACCGTCCTCGGCCTCGCCATCGGCATCCCCACCGCGTATCTCACGGTGCGCTACGTCGAGGCGCAACTCTACGAAATCAAGGGGATCAACCCCACGATCCTGATCCTCGCTATTGCCACCCTGGTCGTGGCCGCGTCTGTCGCGGGCCTCATCCCCGCCCGCCGCGCCGCCTCCATCGACCCCGCCAAAGCCCTGCGCACCGAATAGGGCGACGCGCAGCCTCGCTCGCTTTCCCCTCGCTTCTCACTCGTTTCTTGCTCGTCGTTCACTCGCCCTTCGCTCGCCTCTCGCTCGTTTCCCGCCCGTCACTCTCCTCTTGACAATCTAAAGGAGAACGCGCTACACCTCTTGATTATCTGGAGGAGCCGCCCACCATGAACGATCGCTCCCGTGACCTTGTCCAGGGAACCCTGGAAATGCTGGTCCTCAAGACCCTTGCCCTCGAGCCGATGCACGGCTACGGCATCGCGCTGCGCATCGAGCAGGTCAGTAGCGGCGTCTTCCGCGTCAATCCAGGATCGTTGCTGCCTGCGCTCAGCCGCATGGAACGCGCCGGCCGGATCAAAGGCGAATGGCGTGCCACCGAAAACAATCGCCGCGCCCGTTATTACATGCTCACCGAAACCGGCCGCAAAGCCCTCCGCGAAGAGCGCCAGCAGTGGGGGCGCCAAACTGCCGCTATCAACCGGATTCTCGAAGCCTGACGGGAGAATAAGTTGCTATGTTCGGAAACATGATGGGTGGAATCCGCGCACTCCTTCGCCGCAACCAGCGCAATGCCGAAATCCAGGCTGAGCTGCAGACCTTCCTCGACGCCTCCGTCGAAGAAAAAATCCGCCGCGGCTTGTCCCGCGACGAAGCCCTCCGCGCCGCTCGCGCCGAAGTCGGCAGCTCAGAAACCGTCCGGCAAAAGGTCTGGTCCGCCGGCTGGGAGTCGGCCGCGGAATCCCTGTGGCAGGACCTTCGCTTCGCCCTCCGCCAGTTCCGCAAGAATCCCGGCTTCGCCCTCACCTCCATTCTGATTCTCACCCTCGGCATCGCCGCCAGCGTCGCCATCTTCAGCTTCGTCGACGCCGCGCTTATCCGCCCTCTGCCGTATCAGAACCCCTCCCGGCTCGTCGTCCTTTACGAAACCAACACCCTCGGCCCGCGCTTTCACCTGTCATACCTCGACTACCTCGATTACCAGCAACGCAACTCCGTCTTCCAGTCCCTCGACGTCTACGGTGCCTGGGGCTTCATGCTGCGGACACCGGACGGTCCCCGGCCTGCTGACGGCGCCCGCGTCACTGCCGGATTCTTCCGCACCCTGGGCGTCACACCCGTCCTCGGCCGCGATTTCCGCCCCACCGACGACCGGCCTTCCGCTCCCTGGGTCACTCTCATCAGCTACTCCGCCTGGCAGCGGCGCTATGCCGGCCGCGATGATGTGCTGGGTCGAACCGTTGTCCTCGATGATCGCCCGGCCACCATCGTCGGCGTTCTTCCCCGCGACTTTCATTTCGCTCCGGCTGAGCCCGCTGACTTCTGGGCAGCCATAGACCCAATCGGCGACTGCGAAAAAGTGCGCGCCTGCCACAACTTTCTTGGTGTCGCTCGCCTTCGTTCCGGCGTTTCCTTTTCCGCGGCCCTGGCCGACGTGCAGAGAATCGGCCTCGAGCTGACGCAGCAATATCCCGACGCCGATCATGGCCGTGGCGCCTTTATGATGCCGCTCACCCAGGTCGTCCTCGGCGACGTTCGCCCCATCCTTCTCGTTCTCCTCGCCGGAGCCGCCCTGCTGCTCCTCATCGCCGCCGTCAACGTTTCGAGCCTCCTGCTCGTCCGCTCTGAACGCCGCCGTCGCGAGATGGCCGTCCGCGGCGCGCTGGGCGCATCGCGTGTTCGCCTCATCCGCCAGTTCGTCACCGAAGGCGTTGTCCTTGCGGCTTCGGCTGCCGTCCTCGGCGTCGCCCTCGCCGGCCTCGTCATCCGCCTCCTGCCCGGCTTCCTTCCCAAAGATTTCCTGGCCACCATGCCGTACCTGCGCCAGATCGGCCTCAATGTCCGTGTCCTCGCCTTCGCCGCGTTCGTGGCCCTCGCCGCGGGATTCGTCTTCTCCCTGCTGCCCGCTCTCCGCGTCTCACTCGCCGATCTGCGTTCCAGCCTCTCGCAGGATTCACGCGGCTCCTCCGGCACCGTCTGGCGTCGCTTCGGGTCCAACCTCGTCGTCGTCGAGCTCACCATGGCCGTCGTGCTCCTCGTCGGCGCAGGCCTGCTCGGCAAAAGTTTCTACCGCCTCCTGCACGTCGATACCGGACTGGTCACCGACCACCTCGCCACTCTCCATGTCGCGGCTACTTCCGGCGCCTATGCAAAAGACCCTGACAGAGTCAATCTTGCCCGCCAGCTCGAGGATCGCCTCCAGGCGCTTCCCGGCGTCCAGTCCGCCGCTCTCGCCAGTGACCTGCCCCTTGGCGATGGCGATGGATCCTCGAACTTCCGCATCGAAGGTCGCGTCTGGCCCGTCGAGCACAACGAGGTCCTCGTCCGCGACGTCAGCGCCACGTATTTCTCCACCCTCAAAACCCGCCTCCTCCGCGGCCGCTACTTTTCCGACGACGAGGATCAGTCCCACCCCTTTGTCGTGGTCATCAATCGCCAGATGGCCAATGCCTATTTCCCCGGCGAAAATCCCCTTGGCCTCCGCATCTACATCGAGGGAAATCAAAAATCGCTCATGGAGATCGTCGGCGTCATCGACGACCTCCAGGAAGGCCAGCTCGACGACCCTGCCAAGGCCGCGATGTACCGCCCCCTGAATCAGGACACCGAGAACGACTATTTCGCGGTCCTCCGCACCAGCCAGAACGAGAACTCGGTCCTCGCCTCAGCCGCAGCCGCCATTCACTCCATCGATCCCGGCCTCGCCGTCTACGACCCCATCACCATGAGCCAGCGCCTCCACGACTCCCCTTCCGCTGCGCTCCATCGTTCCTCCGCCTGGGTCGTCGGAGGCTTCGCCTCGCTTGCTCTTCTGCTCAGTGTCGTTGGTCTCTATGGAGTCATCGCCTATTCGGTCAGCCAGCGCACTCGCGAAATCGGCGTCCGCATGGCCCTTGGCGCGCAGCGCAGCGCCGTCTACCGTCTCATCCTGCGCGAAGCCGGATGGCTCACGCTCGCAGGAATCGCCGCCGGACTCCTCTGTTCTCTGGCAGCGACCATCCTCATGCGCAAGCTGCTCTTCCAGGTTCACTCCTGGGATGTGCAGACTCTCGCCGCTGTCGCCATCACGCTCGCGGCCGCTGCACTCCTCGCCAGCTTTCTGCCCGCGCGTCGCGCCGCCTCCGTCAACCCCACCGAAGCTCTCCACGCGGAGTAGCCAGAATCGCCCGCCGTGTAGCCAGGATCACGCCGGCTGGCGACGGCAAAACAAAACCCCCCGGCAAAACTAGCGCCCGGCCAGGTTCACCCCACAGCAAGAAGTCTATCCCCGGAAAGGGAGCACCCGTTATGACTAAATTCCGGCCTTCAACTCCTTCGTACTGTCTCTGAACCAAAATGGAACTCCATCCCTGTCCCGCCTCCCTTAGACAAACCGGCTCAAGGGTCAGCGCTTACCTTATCTCCCATTTGCCTCACCCTGCCTGTTCGGGAAGCGGACCTGCCGCGCCTATAATCACCTCCTGGTCGCTCCCAGGCTGTGAACCTTATTGGAAGAGTGTGGACAATGCACCGTTCGCTTTCGTTGTTAACACCGCTCTTGGTTCTTCTCCCTGGCTTATTGCCTGGTCTCCATGCCCAATCCTCGTCGCGCCTCCCCGGGTGCGAAATCAATCCAGACGTTCAGAACGTGATCGACCGGGAACTAGATGCGAAGCTGCTGGACAGGATGCCCTTTGCCGACCGTTTTCCGCTGCAACGCAGGACGCTGGAAGCGCTGATATCCAAATATCCCCGTGAGCTTGAGCCGTACACCAGGTTGCGAGACCTCTTCTTTCGATTCTCTCCGGAGGAGTACGCGGAACTGAGCGAAGCCTGGATCAAAATGGGGAAGGAACATCCGGACGACCCGCTGGCTCTTCTGCTGGCCAGCGAGGTGCTCAACAGGGTCGATACGCCGGAGAGCATTCGCCTGCTGCAGTCGGCCAGGGCGGAGGCCGCGGAGTTTCCATGGGCAGCAAGGGACCTGGCCATTATCTACTCCGATGGAAAACGTGCGGACCCGGCCAAAGCGAAGGAGAATATCGACGCATTTTTTGCGATTTGCCCTGCGTCCTCCGATCCGTATGCGCAATATTTGCTTCCCGGGGCGGAGCCTTTGTTGCAGCCGAAGGTAGAAGCGGCCAGGGACGTAGCGCTGCGGGCGAAGCTTGAAAAAGAGACGGATCCGAAGCAGTTGAAGAGCTACAGCACTCTATGGACTCTTGAATTCCAGATACGCAAACCCCAGGAATACGAGGCGGAGCGCCACCAGATTGCCCAGGACCTGGCGAGGATCGAGAAGATCCATCCCGAGGGAGATGCGGAGTGGCAGGCTCTGCTGATCGACGGCTACCAGCGCAGCGGTGCTCCGAAGGAAAAGATCGCAGCACTGGAGGACGGGCTGATCGCGGAATGTCCTCACTCCAATCAGGCGTACCACATTGTCAGCGACCGATGGGATAAAGCTCACCCGGAGCCCCAGGACCAGAAGGATGCCGCCGCGTGGGATCGACATCGGAAGGAATATGCGGAGGCTTTGCAGGGATGGATTCGCGACTATCCGGACGACAGCTATCTGCAGCGCGAAGCCTGGTTCAAGGCGGTGCAGATCGGTACGATTCCGGAAAAAGACACCATTGCGGCGGTGGATGCCTTTCTGCGCGCGATGGAGACCTGGGAGGGGCCAAGCTGGGGATGGTACTACCTGCAGGCAGCTGGAGTTCTGGTAGAGCGGGGCCTGGAACCGGACCGGGTCATCGACCTGGTGAAACAGGCGACGTCAAGCTCTAAGAACGATTGGCCGATCTTCGCAATAAGCGACGATCTTACCGATGAGCAGAGGAAGGAGAAGCGCGACGAACAGTTGGAATCGGATCAGGACGTGAACGGGTGGATGCTGAAGGCGGCCATCGAAGCAGACAAGCCGGAAATCGCGGCGGAGCTGCGCGCTGCGGTGGAAGCTCCGCCGCCGGAGAATAAGAAGCTGTTGGAGGGATACTGGACCAATCAAGCGCGCTTTGCGCTGTTGACCGGCAACAGGATCGACGCGCTCGCCTGGTATCAAATGGCATTGCAGACCCGGCTGGAGGCTCCCAAGCCCTTCGAGGGCAGGGTTCGAGATGATTTAGCCAATGAAGCCCATGCGTTATGGAAACAGCAGGGCGGAACAGAGACGGCCTGGGAGACCTGGAGCAGGATTCCGGCCGCGGATAAGACCATCGTGGCCGCGGGACCGTGGGAGAAACCAAAAAAATCCATTCCGGACTTCGAGCTGACTGACCTTGCAGGAAAGACGTGGCGGCTGAAAGAGCTGAATGGCAAATCGGTGCTGATCGACGTGTGGGCCACGTGGTGTGAGGGATGCCTGATGGAGCTGCCGAATCTGGAGAAGCTTTATGAGCAGGTGAAGAACCGTAACGATATCCAGATATTGACCTTCGTCTCCGACGACGACCCGGGAGTGGTTGGACCGTTTCTCAAGGAAAAAGGCTATACCTTCCCCGTGTTGCCGATCGTGAACGACGGCGCGATCGATGACGCAATGAATCTGCCGGGTGGGGGTATTCCGCAGACCTGGATCCTGGACCGCAGCGGAACATCGGTGTGGTGGCGGCTTGGCTACGACCCGGGAGACTATGATGACTTTTCCAGGGATATGCTGACCCGGCTGGGCGTTGTCGCGAACCAATAAGCGACGAGCGCGGCGCTCGTCGCCCTGCCGGTCTCCGTCGCGCCGCTTATCGCTGCAGCCCGCGTCGATCCCACAGCCGTCCTCACACGACGAGTAACCCGCCAAGCGACTCCAGAACGCCGAACCAAACCTTCCTGACAAGCAACTCTGAGATGCTTTTCCTGAACGCTGAGCCCTGAACGCTGAACGCTGTTTTCTTGTCAAGTTTCCACCACTTACCCAAAGTAACTTATGGTGATAACACGCCACTTACTATTAAAAGAATTTTGGCCGATTTACCCCTCTCAATGTGATATTCTGAACTTATAGAGTAAGAAAAGAAAAAGCCTCGCTTCCGGCGGGGCTTTTCTGCGTCTGGAGAGGAAAGGAGAAGCCGTGCGAACACCACACTGGGTTGCGCTGCCCGTTGCGCGGAACGCCGAATTGCGCGAAGCGCATCCGCCTGGGCTCCTGTTCCTTGCCTCCATCTTCCCCCTCAACTCGGCCTACTCTGAAGCACACTCGGCCGGCCTTGTAACAAACTCGGCCGAGAGGCCGTCAATCTCGGCCGTCCTTGTAACCAACCCGGCCGCCTCGCAACTGACCGCGATGCAATCATCGAAGCCCAACTCGGCCGAGGATGCATCAAACTCGGCCGTCCTTGCAGCAAACTCGGACGCCTCGTATCTGATTGGCCCTGGATCGCTTCCGCCTTGTCGAACTCGCCAGCCCCGGCCAACCCGCGCAAAATCAGTCACCGCTCCGCAAACCCCAAGGGGGGTACCCCCACCCCTCCATCCAGCCTTCAGAATCGCCTGTGGTACTGTGAGGTTAAGTCGTTTCGCGCGCGTCTGCGCGCGTCCCCGCGCTTCGCGCCTATGTCGCATTCGCCCAACGTTATTTCTCCCGCTCCGGCGCCTCCGCCTGCCAGCTCCACCGCGACTCCGGTTCCTCCTCACCACACAGCCCACTGGCTGCACCGCGCCGACTTGTTTTTGCGAGTCATCGTCCGCCTCTACATCGGCCTCATTCTGGTTTTTCTGCCGTGGACCCATGTCTGGGCCTTCAACCGCTTTTTCCTCTACTACGCGCACGTTTCCCACTTCATGGAGAGCGGCGCGGTGCGTGGCCTGGTTTCCGGTCTCGGCCTGCTCAATCTCTGGATCGCTATTTCCGAAGCCATCCATTACAAAGAAAGCTGAGATGCCCCGCAAGCTGCCGAATCCGCTGGAAAGGGCCGCGCTGGCCTACGAGAACGACGGCTTCCTCAACAGTCCGGACGGCCGCATTCTCCGCATCCTCGCGGAATACTCCGAGCCGCTCGCCCGCTTCCGCCGCGAGCGCATCCAGGACACCGTCGTCTTCTTCGGCTCCGCGCGCTTCCGCGCCCTCGATGAAGCGAGCCGCGAACTCGAGCTGCTGGAAAACACCGGCTCCAGCCAGCCCGCTCCCGAAGAAGAGCAACCCGCTCGAGCCGATGACATCGAGCAGGGAACTTCAAGCGAACTGCGCCTGCGCCGCGCTGAATCCGCCGTCGAAATGGCGCATTATTACGAGGACGCTCGTCGCCTGGCCTACATGCTCACGCATTGGGCGAAGGATCTCAAGTCCCGCCGCAATCGCTTCGTCGTCACTTCCGGCGGTGGCCCTGGCATCATGGAAGCCGCCAATCGTGGCGCCTGGGAAGCGGGTGGCAAAACGATTGGTCTCAACATCCGCTTGCCCTTTGAGCAGATGCCCAACCGTTTCATCACGCCGGCGCTCAACTTCGAGTTCCATTACTTCTTCATGCGCAAGTACTGGTTCGCATATTTGGCCAAGGCGCTGGTGGTTTTTCCCGGAGGCTTCGGAACCCTCGACGAGATGTTTGAAATCCTGACCCTCTCGCAAACCCAGAAGCTCGCCAAGAAGATCACCGTCGTCCTCTACGGATCGTCTTACTGGCAAGAGGTGATCAATCTCGACGTTCTCGTCGACAAAGGCACCATTTCTCCGCGCGATTGCGATTTGTTCCAGGTTGCGGACTCCACCGATCAGGCCTTCGAGATTCTCCGCGACGGCCTCATGCGCAATCATCTGGAGCCAGAGTCTGCCGAGGTCACTGACCTGCCCGACATCGCGCAGACGCGGCGTTGAAGAATCGTAACGGTCGCTGCTTCGATCGTTCTATTTTGGTTACCGCAGGGTCAGCACACGGTCCCGGGCCAGAAGTATCTTGATTTGCAGTCACTTGTACGAAGTAGCATCCAGGGGAGTAACGTTACCTTTCCGGATACGCACGGCGATTTGACCCACCATTCTTGCTTCCGTAATGCCCCGTTCATGGTGCATATCGGATAGTGGTGGCAGTAGCACGACCTCGGGAGGTTTTCCATGGCCGGTCTGCGCCGCATCTCCTATCTCTGGAAGGAACCTGACGCTGCTGGAAACTATTCGACCGCGGTTTCCCTGCACAGTCACACCAACCAGTCGAAGGAAACGCTCGATTTCCTGGCCAACCTGGGCAATCAATATCCGCTGCTGCGTCCCATTCTGGCCAGGAGCGAGAGGAAATCTCGGGAACGCCACCAGATTCCCGTCAATTACGCCGCGGCTTACTGGACGCCGCCGCTGACGCCCCGTATTGCTTTCGACGTAGAAAGCGGCCAGATCGAAAAAAAGCTGGGCCTGATGCCGCTGGTTTCCATTACCGACCACGACACCATTGCCGCTCCTATGCTGCTGCGTACCGTTGCTGCCGCTCGTCACATTCCAGTCTCGGTCGAGTGGAGCGCGCCTTTCGGAGGCGATCAGGCCTTCCACTTCGGCATCCACAATCTGCCCAGCGACTCCGGTGCTGCCTGGATGAAGACCTTCGCCGAATACACCGCCAAACCGGACGAAAGGCGGCTCACTGAAATCCTGGCCGCTCTGCATGCTCTGCCGAATGTGCTGATCGTTTTCAACCACCCTGTGTGGGATCTCTATTTGATTGGCGATGACAAAGCGGCGCAAAGGGTCCAGGATTTTCTCGGAGCCAATCATGAGTTCATGCACGCCTTCGAGCTCAACGGGCTTCGCCCCTGGGAAGAAAACCGCAGCGTCAAGCGGCTCGCCCAGCAGTGGAACAAACTGCTGATTTCCGGTGGCGACCGCCATGGCCTCGAACCGAATGCGACTCTGAACCTTTCGCAGGCCTCAAGCTTTACCGAGTTCATTCACGAAGTTCGCTATGAGGACCGCAGCCACGTGCTCTTCATGCCCCAGTATGCGCAGCCCTGGAAGCATCGCATTCTGCAATCGACTCTCGATGTGATCCGCGACTATCCCGATTTCCCGATGGGATCGCGTACCTGGGATGAGCGCGTTTGGCACCCCGATCTCAACGGCGTGGCCCGCCCTTTGCGCGAGCTTTGGCCGGACGGTTCGGCGCCCAACTGGATGACCCTGACCATCAAAGCCGTGCGTCTGATGGGAAGCAGCCCGGTTTCCGGTGGCCTTCGCATGGCCTGGAACGAGTCGCACGAGCTCCGCTTTGCGCTGGGCGAAGACGCGGTGAGCTGATCGCGCCCGGTCCTTCGCTGTCTTTGGTTTTTTGGTGTCCTTCGGTCCCTTGACTCGAGTCGCCTATTTTCCCGATTCGTTCCACGAGATCAATGGCGTGGCGCATACCTCTCGGCACTTCGAGGATTTTGCCCGCCGTCGTAATCTGCCTTTTCTCTGCGTGCGTGCCGGCGATCGCCGCGTGCCGGTGATCGCCCAGGGCAATCTGACAACGCTGGAGCTTCCGCGCGGCATCCTCTCGATTCCGCTGGATGAGGATCTGAAGTTCGATCCAGCCTGGCTCAGGCATATTCCCGTCATCACGCGCACCGTAAAAGCGTTTCGGCCGGACATGATTCACATCACGGGTCCCAGCGAGCTCGGAATATTGGGAGCCTCGCTCGCCTGTCTTCTGCGCGTTCCGCTGGCCGCTTCGTGGCACACCAATGTGCACGAGTATGCGGCGACTCGTTCCCATTGGCTCTTCGATGGGCTGTCCGCATCCAGCGCTGCCGCTGGGGCGCATTGCATTGAAGAGACAGCGCTCACGATCGCCACGCGATTCTACTGGCTGGCCAACGTATTGTTTGCGCCGAATCTCGATCTCTGCCGCCTGCTCGAGGCAAGAACCGGTCGCCGCTGCCACCTGATG
>JBEKIN010000037.1:0-20745 GCA_050011735.1 Acidobacteriaceae bacterium
CTTACGCGGGCCGGAGCTTCGCCTGCACCTGGCAGGCGGGAGAGGCCGTGCTCATCGCGAGCCAACTCGGCGTCCCCGTCGTCTCCAACTTCCGTCCCGCCGACATGGCCGCCGGAGGCCAGGGCGCGCCCTTCGTCCCCCTCCTCGACTACGTCCTCTTCGCCCACCCCACCCGCGCTCGCGTCCTCCAGAACATCGGCGGCATCGGCAACCTCACCGTCATCCCCGCCGCCGCTCCTCGGGACAAAGTCATCGCCTTCGACACCGGCCCCGGCAACATGATCATCGACGCCCTCATGCAGCAGCTCTTCTCAAAGCTCTACGACCGCAACGGCCGCACCGCAGCCCGCGGAAAAATCCTCGAGCCCGTCCTCCGCTCCGCCCTCAAAGAAAAATTCTTCCTTGAGCCCCCACCCAAATCCGCCGGCCGCGAGCAATTCGGCGCAGCGTACGCCCAGCGCTTTCTCGCCGCCTGCCGCAAACACAGCAAGCGCCCAGAAGACGCCATCGCCACCGCCACCGCCCTCACCGTCGAAAGCATCGCCGACGCCGTCCGCCGCTGGGTCCTGCCCCTCACCGGCAACGCCCCCATCGACGTCATCGTCTCCGGCGGAGGCGCGCGCAACGCCACCCTCCTCGCCCAGCTCCGCGACCACCTCTCCCCACTCGGCTGCACCGTCAGCACCTCCGACGCCACCGGCCTCCCCGCCGAAGCCAAAGAAGCCGCCGCCTTCGCCCTCCTCGCATATCAAACCTGGCATCGCCGCCCCGGCAACATTCCCTCCGCCACCGGCGCCACCCGCCCCGCCATCCTCGGCTCCATCACCTATGTCTGAATCACCCGTGCGACGTTCGCTCGCGTCTCCCTCGCCTCGCGCTGGTCGTTCGCTCGCTTCTCGTTGTTTTGCCTGCTGGCTACTGCCAACCGGCCGCTTCGCTGTGCTCTGTGCTCTGAGCTCTGTGCTCTGCCTTTTTGGCTGCACCAAAAATCAAGACTCCACCACCGTCACCATGCTCATCGAGTCCAGCCCCACCAACCTCGATCCTCGCATCGGTGTCGACGCCCAGGCCGAGCACATCGACTCCCTCCTCTTCGACGCGCTCGTCCGCCGCGACGAGCACTTCGGCCTCCAGCCCTTCCTCGCCACCCGCTGGGAAACTCCCGACCCCCTCACATGGGTCTTTCATCTCCGCACCGACGCCCGCTTCCACGACGGCCGCCCCCTCACTTCCCGCGACGTCAAATTCACCATCGACTCGATTTTGAATGGAACCGTAATCTCCGTGAAAGCCGGCTCCTTCACCACCCTCGACCACATCGACGCCCCCGACCCAGCCACCGTCGTCTTCCACCTCAAAACGCCCGACCCCGCGCTGCCCTTCAACCTCTGCGACGGCGCCATCGGCATCGTCCCCTGGGGCAGCGGTCGCGACTTCGGCCAGCATCCCAACGGCAGCGGCCCCTTCACCTTCGTCAGCCAGCAGCTCGACCGCGATGTCGTCATCGCCCGCGCTTCCAGCTACTGGGACACGCTCCCCAACATCCCGCGCATCCGTTTCGCCGTCGTTCCCGACGCCACCACCCGCGCTCTCGAGCTCGAGAAAAGTTCCGCCGACGTCGAAAGCAACGCCCTCCCCGCCGACGAGGTCTACGCCCTGCATCGCGACCCGCATCTTGCCATCGAAGACGGTCCCGGAACCGTCCTCAACTACATCGTCTTCAATGTGCGCGACCCGCTCCTGCGCGACGCCCGCGTCCGCACCGCCATCGCCCTCGCCATCAACCGCCCGCTCATCATCCAGGCGCTCTACCGTGGTGAAGCACGCCTCGCCGAAAGTCCGCTCCCTCCCCAGCACTGGGCCTGGACCCCAGACACCGATCAGCACCCCTACAATCCCGCCGCCGCCAACGCCCTCCTCGATCAGGCCGGTTATCGTCGCGACTCCCACGGCATCCGCTTCCGCATCGCCATGAAAACCTCTAACGACGAAACCGTCCGCGTCATGTCGGTCGCCATCCAGGAGCAGCTCTCCCAGCTCGGCATCGTCCTCGATCTCCGCAGTTACGAGTTCGCCACCTTCTACTCCGACCTCACACGCGGAGCCTTTCAGCTCGCCCCCTCCCGCTGGATCGGAGGCAACGAGAACCCTGACATCTTCCGCTACGCGTATTCAAGCTCAACCTTCCCGCCCCACGGAGCCAATCGCGGCTTCTACTCCAACCCCGAAATGGACCGCCTCATCGCCGACGCCACCTCAACCACCAACCGCCAGCAGCAAATCGCCGACTACGCAAGCATCCAGCAGCTAGCCGCCCGCGACCTGCCCTCCCTCAACCTCTGGTATCTCGACTCCGTCATCGTCCACAACCGCCGCCTCTCCAACATCCACCCCAACCCCTCCGGCACCTTCGACTTCCTCCGCACCGCCACCCTCCAACCCATGAGATGAATCCGGGTGCCCCATATCTGCCTGCTTTTGGCAGATGTGGGAATCGCGCGAAGCGCGCCGCATTTGCTCGCCTCTCGCTCTTCGTTCGCTCGTTTCTCACTCGCCGTTGGCTCGCTTTTCGCTAGCCGCAGGCTCGTTACAATCAAAACCAGCCCCATGAGACTGCAAATCCCCCCCGGCCCCTTCCGCGCCTGGCTCTTCGACATGGACGGCACCATCGCCGACTCCATGCCCCTCCACTACATCGCCTGGAAACAAGCCCTCGGCGAATACGGCTGCCCCGATTTCCCCGAGGACCTCTTCTACTCCTGGGGTGGCATGCCGGTTGCCGCAATCATCGCGACGCTCAACCGGCGCCACGCGCTCTCCATGCCCGTCGAAGAAGTCGCCCACCGCAAGGAGAGCCTCTACTACCAGCTGCTCCCCAAACTCACCGCTGTCCCCGAAGTCCTCGAGCAAATCGAGGAAGCGCACACCAGGGTCCCCTTCGCCGTGGTCTCCGGCTCCACGCGCGAATCCGTCACCACCTCACTTAAAGTTCTGGGGCTGCTCGACAAGTTCGACGTCCTGGTCTGCGCAGGCGACTACAAAAAGGCCAAGCCCGACCCCGAGCCCTTCCTCCTAGCCGCCGAAAAGCTCAATGTCCCACCCGAAACCTGCCTCGTCTTCGAAGACACCGACATGGGCATCGACGCCGCCACCCGGGCCGGAATGGCCTCCGTCCGCATCCCCCAACCCCACGAACGCGTCCCGACGCAATCCTCCTGACCAATCCCAACGTCCCACCCCCCAGCAAGCTTCACCCCCAATGCCCCTCGGCCAGGTTCACCCCACAGCAAGTAGCGAACTCCCTCGCCATCAGACTTTCAAGGCAATTCATCCGTGCCTGAGCCCGTCAGTACCGTCCCGAGCCAATTCGGGAAAATTGCGACCGCCTAGTTCGATGGCTGGCCCAATCCAACCCATGTTTGGCTTGAGTGGGCTGCGGAAACAGGCCCGGAATACCGCTTCGGGCCAAATGTGGAAAAGTTGTCAAGCTTCTCGCGCACGGTACGAAAGTTTTGTGTCTCATTCCACACGACTTCCACCACAATACTCTCGAAGATATTTGGCAGCTTCTTAAGCTGGACTTGGTATCCTGATAATAGGGGGCAAATTCTTTTTGCCCTGCAATTCTGAGAGTGGAGAGTAGCTCTGCCGGCTTCGTGCCCGCAGGGCTTTTCTATTGAGACAGCAGAACCCTTTCTCTTGCGAGCCAAGCGACGCGAATCTCGCCAAGCGGAACAAGGGAGGGTAACACCTGATTTACGGTACCGAATCACCACAATGGAATCAACAGCTTGCCAGTACCCCTGGGGGGAGGGGGTGGGGGACGTGGGTAGCTCCCAGCTCCCAGCTGCCTCTCTAATCGTCGTCCTTCTTCAGCCCATGCGGATGCGTCAGCATCCACGGCACGGGCTTGTCGCCCATCGCGTCCTTCCACAGGATCACGTTCAGCTTCACGACCGGTGCGCGATCCTCACGGGTAAAGTCCATCTTCGACGACTCCTTCGCGCCTTCCGCTTTTTCTTTGTTCGCCGTGAAGATCAGCCCGTTGTCACGGTTCCGATAATCCGCGCTGAACGCCGATTGATCTCCGTTGCCGCTGAATTCCGGAGCCATCAGCGGCGCAAACGCATCGTTGTTGTTCATCGGAGGGCAGCCCAGCAGCGTCAGCATCGTGTGCACGGTGCTCACCGTCGTGTAGAACGTGTGATCCACGAAGGGAGTCTGGTTATGCGGCGAGTACTTGCTCACAACCAGCGCAATCGATCGGTGCGCGTCCACGTGATCGGCGCCGTCCTGCGCGTCGTCTTCCAGAACGAAGAACGCCGTCGAATCCCAGTAAGCACTGTGCGACACCGCGTCCACGGCGCGACCCACAGCCAGATCGTTGTCCGCCACCGAAGCCTTCGGCGTCGGCGATCCGGGACGCGTGCCTGCCGTGTGGTCGTTCGGCAGCCGCAGCATCACAAACGCAGGCATCGTGTCGTGTCCTGCCTTCAAATCGGCAACCCACTTGTTGAAGTGGGTAAGAAACTCGTTCACTCGCAGCTGGTCCGGAAAGCTCAGCTCGAAATCCGGATACGCCGGATCGAAATGCCCTTCCAGTTCCGGCTTCGTTGCGATGTCTTTGTAGATCAGCGGAATCGCCCATGGATAAGGACTCGTTCCACCGCCATAATTCGCCGGAATCGCATCGCCCTTATGAATGAACGGATGCTCGCAGTAGTGCTTGCCTTCCGGAGTTCCGCTTTGTTCCGGCAGCTTTGCCGGCTGCGCGGCCAGCGAGTCGTCGCAGAACTCCGTGGAAATGTACTCGCCAAAGTGGTAGAGCGATTTGTGACTGCGCGCCAGATCCGTCCACAAATAGCCGCTCCCAGGCTCGTCGATGTCCGGGATATTTTCGACCACAGGGAATCCGCCTTCTACGACGCCCTCGAAATCGTACGGTCGCTCATGCCCGCGATAGCCGATCTGCCACGTGCGCTCGTTGTAGTCGCTGTCAATGCCGGCTGTCGACCACACGTGCCCATCGCCGGAAACCTCGCCCGAATCGTAGAAGTTGTCGAGTACCCCAAACTGCCGTGCCAGAGCATGCACATTTGGCGTGATCGCTTCGCCATACATCGTCAGCGACCGATCGCCGTCGCCAACGCCCAGATCGCCGAGCAGCTGATCGTAGGTGCGGTTCTCTCTGATGATGTAGATCACGTGCTTAATCTTGTCGCCGCCGCCTTTGAACTCGATCCGCTTCTGCGCCGCATCCATCAGGTTGCCTGCAAGCACCTGCCGCGTCAGTTCGGGCAATTGCCTCTTCGCCTGGTCCAGCTCAATCGTCGCCAGCGATCCATGCAGCATCGTCGCGATGTAGGTGCGCGGCATGTCCAGCCGCCTGATCGGATGAGGCGGCGGATTCGGCGCCTTCGCTTGCGGCGCGGCGTTCGGACCCGTTCCTTTGCCTTTTCCGGTCGCCACGTAGAGATGATTCCCATCCACAGCCAGCGCTGTCGGATACCACTCCGTCGGAATGAAACCGATGGGAATCACGCGCGCACTGGCTTTCGTGGTGGCGCGCACGTCGAACACCGCAACAGCGTTCGAGCCCGAATTAGCCGCATACAGCGTCTCTCCGTCGTCCGAAACCGCCACAGCATCCGGCATCGATCCGAAAAACGCCTGTCCAGGAAGCCGCGTGTCATAAAACGCCGCCACGCGCATCGTCGCGCCGGAGACGTGCACCGCTGCCACCGCATCTCGATTCGCCAACGCCACATAGAGCGTATTTTCATCGGGGCTCAACGCCATGGCGATCGGGTGCGAGCTGGGCGACGTGGGCCGCAACGGCGCCAGCAGCGGCAATTGCTGCCCAACCTTTCCGCTTCGCAAATCGATCTCCGCAACCGCCGACCCATTCCACAGCGCAACCCAGGCGCGGCGTCCGTCGCGGCCCGCTGTCACCGCAATCGGATACGTTGTCGGAATCGTCGGCCCTGTCGAAAAATCGAAGCGCTTCTCCACCTTTCCACTCGCCATGTCGAGCAGCAGAACATCGTCGGAATACTCATCCGCGACCAGCAACTTCTCGGCTCCATCCACGCCTTTCACCACTGCGATTCCTGCCGGTGCGGGAATCGCCTTATCCTCCGTCAACTTCATGTCTCCATGACGCTGTGCTTTTCCAGCTGGCAACTCGCGCAGCGGAACCGGAATCGTTCCTTCCGGCGTCAGCGTGTCCGGGCTTGTTCCGCCAGGCGTGAATTTGTAAACCGCGATCGCGTTGCCCGTCTGGTCTTCCTTGCCGCCTTCCGGCGCGCTGATCGAATCGAAGCTGACGTACAGATGCGAACCATCCGCCGCGAACGCGATTCCGGAATAGTAGGTCTGCGGCGCCAGGATTTCGGTCCGCGGTTCGGGATAATCGGTCAGCTTGCCCGTGCCGATGTCGAGAATCGCGATCGACTGCTCGTAATTCGACTCCACCGTCCCAAACCCGGCATTCACCAGCGCCAGATAGTGATGGTCAGGTGACCACGCCGCAGCCATCGGCAGGCTGTTCAGCACCTGCGGCGAACCTGGCACAGGGCCGATGATTTCCTTGCTGGAGGGCAGGTGCACGGTCTGTGCACTGCAGTAACCTACCGCAAGGCACAGAAGCGAAGCCCAGGCGACACGCACATTCTGAGGACTCATTGCTTTCTATCGTCTCCATCATGGGTTAACGCGGAGTGAAAGGGATAAAGAATGGGATTGCGCGGTCGTTCGCTCTGCGCACTCGCGATCCGCGCAGATCTGCACCGGCTCACACAGCAACTGCCTTACAAAAGTGTTACACCAACTCTGCGCTTCCGGCTGCTACGGTTGAGGAAAGCGGCGGAATTCGAAAGCCTCGCCAATCCATTTTCCCGGAAACGACCCTTCTCATGCCCACCGAAATCCTCGTCGAAGACCAGGCGGAAGTCCAGCATTCTTCCCTCGCCGCTGCGCACCCCGTTGCAGGCCCAGCCGTCAAGTCCCTTCCGCGCGAAAACCCGTCAGGGATGCCGAAGCTCGGCTACAAGGCCCAGGCCCAGAAGGGACCCAACTGGTTCACGACCAGTTTCATGATCCTTTTCCACGTCTGCGCCATCGCCGCGCTTTTCATGTTTACCTGGAAGGCCCTCATCTGCGCGGTGGTCCTCTGGGTTTTCGCCACCAATGTCGGCATCGGCATGTGCTATCACCGCCTGCTCACCCACCGCGGCTATCGCGTTCCCAAATGGCTGGAATACGTGATGGCGGTTGGCGGAACGATGGCCCTCGAAGGCGGCCCGATTTTCTGGGTCTCTCTGCATCGCGTCCATCACCAGCTCTCCGATCATGACGGCGACCCGCACACACCGCACGAAGGCGGATGGTGGGCCCACGTCGGCTGGATTATCATTGGCGATTCGCTCAATTCCGAAACAGACACGCTGGCGCGCTACGTTCCTGACCTTACCCGCGACCGCTTCTACCGCTGGCTGAGTAAGTATCACTGGGTTCCACTGGCCATCGCCGCAGTTGCGCTCTACTTCATCGGCGGCTGGCCCTGCGTCATGTGGGGCATCTTCCTGCGCACCACCTTGGGTCTCCACGCCACCTGGCTCGTCAACTCCGCAACCCATATGTGGGGATCGCGGCGCTTCCAGACGCGCGACGACTCGCGCAACAATTGGTGGGTCGCCCTTATCACCGGCGGCGAAGGCTGGCACAACAACCATCACGCGCACCCAGTCTCCGCACGTCACGGCCTCAAGTGGTACGAGCTCGACGTCAACTACCTTGGCATCTGGCTCCTAAAAAAGATCGGCCTCGCCCGCGAAATCAAAACCGCGCAATACGATCCCCACAACCCACGCCCAGCCGGAGTAGCTTAGCTCCCGGCACAACTGCGAGAATAGAGGCGCCCGCGCGGTTGTTCCGTGGCGGGCGCTTTGTATTGCATCCCATGCGCCTCAGCGGACGAAGACGGAATATGGTGCTGTTCACACTGCTCGGCGTGTGCCTCGTCGGTGTGGCCGTCGCCCTCAACGTCAGCTGGATTCTCCTCAACTGGCGTCGCATCGTCCCTATGGCTCTGGGGATTCCGTTCTTCGCGCTCCTCATCGTCGGCGTCGCCCTCAACACTATCTTTCTCGTTCGTGAAGTCCGCCGCAACGAACGCCACGACGCCTTTCTCAGCGCAGTCACTCATGAACTGAAGACGCCCATCGCCTCCATCCATCTTTATCTCGAAACCCTGCAGCGCCGGCAGCTCGACGACGCCCAGCGCAGCGAGTTCTACACCCGTATGCTCGCTGACAGCGACCGGCTGCTGGCCACCGTCGAGCAGGTGTTGAAGGCTGGCGAAGTCGGCCAGCGGTCGCGTTCTCACGTCCGCGTCTCCGTCGACATGCGTGCCCTCGTCGAGGAATGCGTTCACACCACTCTCGCCCGTCACCACCTTGAAGATCAGGTCATCGCCCTCCGCATGGAAGAAACCTCGCTCCCCATGATGGTGCGCGGCGATCCCGACGAGTTGCAGACGGCCCTGCTCAATGTTCTCGCCAATGCCGTCAAGTATTCGCCCGACGGCGCTGATGTCAGCGTGGCGCTCAGCGTCGAGCAGGACGCCTGGGTTCGCGTCAGCGTCACCGACCACGGCATCGGCATTCCCGCCGCGCATCTCAAGCGCATCTTCCGCCGCTTCTATCGCGTTCCCAGCCGCAACGTACTCCGCACCAAGGGCACCGGCCTCGGCCTCTATCTGGTTCGCACTATCGCGCGCCAGCATGGCGGCGACGCGACCGCCCAAAGTGCCGGCGAAGGCCGCGGCTCGACCGTGAGCCTGCAGCTTCCACGCATTTTGGCCCCAGTCCTGGAGCACGACTGAAACATGGCGCGCATTTTGATCGTCGAAGATGAGAGCAACCTCGCACAGGGGCTGCTCTTCAATCTCAAAGCCGAGGGCCATGAGGTCAGCGTCGAAGCCGATGGTGAGGCTGCTCTCGAGACCCTTCGGCGCGATCCTTTCGACGCGGTGGTTCTCGACGTGATGCTTCCCGGCAAAGACGGCTTTGAAGTCGCATCGACTCTCCGCGCTGACGGCAACTACGTTCCTGTGCTCATGCTTACGGCGCGTTCCCGCTCCGAAGATGTCCTCAGAGGCTTCGCCGCCGGCGCCGACGATTACCTTCCAAAGCCATTCGAGCTTTCCGTCCTGCTGGCCCGTCTCAACGCGCTCCTGCGCCGCATGAAATGGCCTCACGGCGCCGAAAAGAGCGATGCCGCGCCCGATGAGACCCCGGAATTCTCTTTTGCCGGACTGCGCATCGACTTCGATGCCCTCGAGCTGCACGCTCCTGGTCGCACCGTTCGTCTAACCCTGATGGAGGCCGACCTGCTGCGCTACCTCACCCGCAATCGAGATCGCATCGTCTCCCGCAAGGAGCTGCTGGAGCAGGTGTGGCACGTCCGCGAGGACACCGACACGCGTGCCATTGACAATTTCATCGTTCGGTTGCGCCGCTACATCGAGGACGACCCTGCATCGCCAAAGTACCTCCAGACCGTGCGCGGCGTCGGTTACCGTTTCATGCCCAACCCCGATTAGCTTGAGTCCACCCATGAGTCCGCGTCGCCATTGCCGCATCTACCAGCTACGGAGGAAATCATGCGCGAACTGACGCTCCGCATTGGGAACATGCACTATGGAGCCTGTGTGCGCCGCGTCACCCAGGCCCTCGAAAAGGATGGTGGCGTGCAGGCGGGCGAAGTTCGCATCGCCGCGGCCCGAGTGCAGGCGCCCGACGATGTCTGCGAAAGCGCGTTGGCAAGTGCCGTGGAAGAGGCCGGTTATCCCGCCGTCGTGGAGCAGTGATGCCCGCGACCGGCGTAGAAAAAACCGGCAACGCGACAGTCCCGGCGGCAGCGTCGGCAGTCGCCGTTACTCTGCCCGTCTTCGGCATGACCTGTGCGGCCTGCCAAAGCCATGTTGAGCGCGCGCTCCGTTCCACCGCAGGCGTCCGCGAAGCTTCCGTCAACCTGCTCACCAATTCAGCCCGCGTCAGCTTCGATCCCGCTGTCGCCAAACCCGAAGATCTCATCGCCTCAGTACGCGAAGCCGGCTACGACGCTGCGCTCCCCGACAACTCATCTGCCGCTGTCGATGAGATCGCCGCGGACGAAGGCCCCCTCCGCGCCAAAGCCCTGTTTACTCTCTCCGGCGGCATTCTCGTCTTGCTGCTCATGAACGCGCAGCACTGGCTCGCCCCCATTGCTCCCGTCCTGTTTGCGGTTTCTCCGCGCACCCTGCAGTACGTCATGCTCGCCATCACCGTCGCCGGCATGGTCTGGGGCGGCGGCATCGTCTATCGCCAGGCCTGGACCGCTGCCATCCACGGCGCCACCAACATGAACACCCTCGTCGCTCTGGGTACCGGCGCTGCGCTCGCGTATTCGCTCGCAGCTACGACCATGCCCGGCGTCTTCCGGCGCCACGGCCTCCACGCCGATGTCTACTACGACGCGGTCCTTTTGATCCTCGGCTTCCTGCTGCTCGGCCGATGGCTCGATGCGCGCGCGAAGCGCCGCACGCTCGATGCCCTGCACGAATTCATGAAGCTCCAGCCGCAGTCGGCGCGCCTTCTGCGCGAAGGCCGCGAAATCGAGGTCCCCCTCGCCCAGGTCGGCGCCGGAGACATCGTGGTTCTCCGCCCCGGCGAGCGTGTCCCCGTCGACGGCAACGTCCTCACCGGGACTACCTCCATTGACGAATCGCTGATCACTGGCGAATCCCTCCCCGTCACCCGAAAACCCGGCGACCGCCTCATCGGCGGATCGCTCAATTTCGACGGCGCGCTCGAATACCGCGCCACCTCCATCGGTTCCGACAGCGTTCTCGGCCAGATGATGCGTCTCGTCGAAGAGGCGCAATCCTCGCGCGCTCCCATGCAGCAGCTCGCCGATCGTGTCAGCGCCGTCTTCGTTCCCGTCGTCCTCGTCTTCGCGCTCGCAACTTTCCTCATCTGGATCCTCGCCGGAGGCGGATCCGGCCGCGCCTTCGCCGTCTCTGTTGCCGTGCTCGTCATTGCCTGTCCCTGCGCCATGGGACTCGCGGTTCCAGCCGCGCTCACCGTCGCCATCGGACGCGGCGCCCAGCTCGGCGTTCTCTTCAAAGGCGGCGAAAGCCTCGAGCGCCTCGCGCGCATCGACACCCTCGTCCTCGACAAAACCGGCACGCTCACCGAAGGCAGACCTGAAGTAGCCACCATCCGCCCCGTCGCAGGCGCAACCGAGAATGAAATTCTGGCCCTCGCCGCCGCTCTCGAGCGTCGCTCCGAGCACCCACTCGCCCGTGCAATCCTCGGTGCCGCGGAAAAGCGCAACCTCACCGCGACCGCTGCGGAGCAAATCCACGCCGTCCCCGGCCGAGGCATTCAGGGCCTCGTGAACGGCGCCCGCGCCGCCGCCGGCAACGCTGCCCTCATGCAGGAACTCGGCGTCGCCATCCCTGACAACACCGCCACCGAACCCGGAACCACCGCGATGTACATCGCCCAGGACGGCCGGTTCCTGGGTGTGATCGAAGCCCGCGACACTCTCCGCGCATCCGCCGCCGCCACCATCGCCGCACTCCGCCGCCTCGGTATCCGCAGTGCCATGCTCACCGGGGACACCGCATCGACCGCCGATGCCATCGCCCGTGCCGCCGGCATCGACCAGGTCTGGGCTGGCCTCCTGCCCGATCAGAAACTCGAGAAGATTCGCGAACTCCAGCAGCAGGGCCATCGCGTCGCCATGGCAGGCGACGGGATCAACGACGCCGCGGCTATTTCCCAGGCGGACGCCGGCCTCGCCATGGGCACCGGCGCCGACCTCGCTCGCGAAGCTGGCGACGCTATTCTGCTCCACGGTGAACCCCGGCAGATTCTCGATGCCCTGCTGCTGGCTCGCCAGGCACTGCGCGTCATGCGCCAGAATCTCGGCTGGGCCTTCGGTTACAACCTGCTCGGCATCCCCATCGCCGCCGGTGTTTTGTATCCGGCATTCGGCATTCTGCTCAGCCCCGCCATCGCCAGCGCAGCCATGGCCCTTAGTTCGGTCAGCGTCCTTGCCAACAGTCTCCGCCTGCGCCGCTTTACTCCACGGTAAACTGAAAGCGGAACCTCGACCGTGCGCATCCTCAACCGATACATCCTGATGGAAGTCCTGTCGCACGCGGCGATCGGGGGCGCGATCTTCACCTTCGTCCTCTTCATCCGTTACCTTCCGCACCTGCTGGAGATGATCGTCCGCAACAGTGCTTCGCTCGGTTCGATCGTCGAAATTGTTTTCTTCACGCTCCCTGACATGTTCACGGTCACCATTCCCATGGCCGTGCTCGTCGGCATTCTCCTCGGCCTCAGTCGCCTCGCCGCCGACAGCGAGATCACCGCCATGCGTGCCTCGGGCATTGGCGTGTGGAATTTCGTCCGCGTCGTCAGCATGGTCGCCGTCGCGGGATGGGGCGTCAGCATGCTCGACACCCTGTATCTCGCCCCGAAGTCGGCCGCGGCCATGCGCCACCTCGAAGAGTCTCTCGCGAACGCCCAGGCTTCCTACGAAGTGCAGCCGCGCGTCTTCTATGAAGATTTCAAGGATTACGTGCTCTACGTTCAGGATGTGCGCGCCGGCGCCGGTGCGGCCAACTGGCGGGGAATCTTTCTCGCCGACGTCACCAATCCCGGCGCCCCAAAAATCACCACCGCCGATCGCGCGACCGTCGTCAATGGTCCCAGTCAGACCATCACCATGCGCCTGCGCGATGGCGCCGAAAGCGAGACCGTCCCCGGTCAGCCTGACCAGTACACCGTCTCCACCTTTGCGCAGACCGATCTCCCCCTGCAGGCCGGCTCCCAGGAGGACGTGCGCCTCGGCCGCAGCGATACACCGATCCTCGCGATGACCAATCGCGAGCTGCTGGATCGCACCCATGGCAAGAACGGAGAAATCTACGAGATTGAATTTCAGAAGCGGCTTGCCTACCCAGCGGCCTGCCTCGTTCTCATGCTGGTCGGCGTTCCTCTCGGCATCTCGTCGCGTCGCGGCGGTAAGGGCGCTGGCTTCGTGCTCACCATCGCTCTCGTCTTCGTTTACTATTTTCTCTCCTCGACCGGCACCGCCCTCGCGCGCCAACACAAAATTCCCGCGTTCCTCGGTGTCTGGCAAGCCAACCTGCTCTTTGCCCTCTGCGGCATCGTCCTCCTGCGCCAGATGGCCACTGGGGGCGCGGCCCTCTCCGCGCTCACCTCCCTCGGCAACTGGTTCCGTCTGCGCGCGGAAGAATCCACCGCCTCAGCTGGACCCATCCGGCTCACCGCCCGCAAACGAGCCACCCGCGGCCGCTTCCCCCTCATCCTCGACGAGTACGTGCTGCGCGAGTTCTTCCTGACATTTGTGATGGTGCTTGTCACATTTGTCATGCTCATGCTCATCTTCACTTTCTTCGAGCTGCTCAGCGACATCATCAAGAACAAAACTCCGCTGGTTACCGTGGGCGAATACCTCATCAATCTCACCCCCAGCATGATCTACCTCATCACCCCGCTCAGCGTCCTCATCGGCGTCCTCGTGGTCTTCGGCATCATGAACCGCAACAGCGAGCTCACCGCGATGAAGGCCACCGGCATCAGCCTCTACCGCATTACCGTGCCCGTCGTCGCCATCGCCGCAGTTCTCTCTGTGTCTCTCTTCATGTTCGACGAGCTGTACCTGCCGCAGGCCAATCGCAGGCAGGAGGCGCTGCGCAACGTCATCAAGGGCAAGCCCGCTGAGACCTTCGAGCATCCCGGCCGCAAGTGGATCTTCGGCCAGCAGCGCCCCGGCCACCCCAACCGCATCTTTTATTACGAGTACTTCATCTCCGACACTGATAACTCCGACCACGACACCTTCGGCAATATTTCCGTTTTCGAGCTCAACCCCGGATCCTTCACCATCGCCAGGCGAATCTTCGCCTCCACCGCCCACTGGGAGCCGAAACTGAATACATGGGTCTTTGAAGACGGCTGGGAGCGCACCTTCAACGGCTCCAGCATCACCTATGAGACTTTCTCCGTCAAAACCTTTCGCGAAATCTCCGAGCAGCCCACCTATTTCAAGAAAGAAGTGCGCCAGTCCTCAGAGATGAATTTCGGCGAGCTCTCCGCCTATATCCACGACCTCCGCCAGAGCGGTTTCAACACCGTGCCTCTGCGCGTGCAGCTGAATCACAAGGTCGCCTATCCCCTCATCACTCTGGTCATGGCGATATTGGCCATCCCCTTCGCCCTATCGATGGGCAAACGCGGATCGCTGTCCAGCATCGCCGTCGCCATCGGCGTGGCCATCGCCTACTTCGTCGTCTCCGGCTTCTTCGAAGCCATGGGCAACGTCAGTTGGCTGCCCGCTTTTCTAGCCGCATGGTCTCCGGACTTCCTTTTCGGACTCGCCGGCGCCTGGCTGCTCCTCCGCACCCCCACGTAAATTCAAAATGTTCAGAAACCTCAGACCGCTGTTCCCCTATATGCGCCGCTACTGGCGCGGCTATCTGTGGGGCTGCCTCTGCACCATCCTCGCCAATGCCATCTGGGTGCAGTTCCCGCGCGTCATCGGTGTGGCCATCGGTGACATGACCGTACGCGTCACCGCGGGCAAGATTTTCGGCTATGCCGCTCTGGTCATGGGGGTCACGGTCGCCCACGGGATCCTGCTCTTCTACATGCGCTGGATCATCATCGGCATCTCCCGCGATATCGAATTCGATTTGCGCAACGACCTCTTCGCTCAGCTGGAAAAGCAGTCGGCCTCGTACTACCAGGAACATCGCACCGGCGACATCATGGCCCGCATGACCAATGACCTGGCTGCCGTGCGCATGCTGCTCGGCCCGGCCATCATGTACACCGCGAACACCGTGCTCTTCTTCGCCGGAGCGCTCTATTTCCTGCTGCGCATCAGCCCTTTCCTGACCCTGACGGCGCTGGCGCCCATGCCCCTGGCCAGCATCTTCATTCAGTTCATGGGCCGCAGGATTCACGAGCGCTTCGAGCGCATCCAGGCCATGTTCTCCGACATCTCAGCCCAGGCCCAGGAAAATTTCTCCGGCGCCCGCCTCGTCCGCGCCTTTGCTCAGGAAGACGCCCAGGTCAAGGCCTTCGAACGCTCCAACCGGGAGTACATCCGCCGCGCCCTCCGTCTGGTGCGTCTCATGGGCATGCTCTGGCCCACGCTCGAATTCATGCTCGGCCTGGCCATGGTGATCTCCCTGCTGGTTGGTGGACACGAGGTGCTCACCCACCGTATCCGCCTCGATGATTTCGTCACCTTTACCACCTACCTGCTGATGCTCACATGGCCCATCATCGCTCTGGGCTATGTCGTCAACCTCTTCGAGCGCGGCACCGCTTCCGTGCTCCGCATCCATGAGCTCCTCATCGCGAAGCCCACTATCGACGATCGCGACGCTGTCCTGCCGGTGCAGACCGCAGAAATTCACGGTGACGTCGAATTCCGCGATTTGCACTTCACCTATCCAGCGGAAAACGGCAATGCCGTCGAAGTCCTCCACGGCATTTCGCTCACGATTCCGGCCGGCACCAGTCTCGCCCTCGTCGGCCCGACCGGCTCCGGCAAGTCGACGCTGGTCAGCCTCATCCCCCGCATCTGCGATGCTCCACCGGGTACTGTGCTCATCGACGGCCGCCCCATCCGCGAATACCCGCTCGATGCTCTGCGCGCGGTGGTCGGCTTCGTGCCCCAGGAGACCTTCCTCTTCAGCACTACGATCCACGACAACATCGCCTTCGGCGTTCCCGGCGCATCCGCATCCGAAGTCGCCCGCGCTGCCGAAGCGGCGCACATTCGTGAGGAATTCAGCCTCTTCCCGAATCGCTTCGAGACCGCCGTCGGTGAACGCGGCCTCACCCTCTCCGGTGGCCAAAAGCAGCGGACCGCGCTGGCCCGCGCTGTTCTGCGCAACCCGCGCATCCTCATCCTCGACGATGCCCTCGCCAGCGTCGACACCTATACCGAAGAACGCATCCTCGAAGAGCTGCGCGGCGTCATGGCGGGTCGCACCACCATCCTCATCTCCCACCGCATCTCTACCGTGCGCCATGCCGATCGCATCGCTGTGCTGGTGCGAGGCCGCATCGCCGAATTTGGTACGCACGAGCAACTGCTCGAGCTCAACGGCTACTACGCCGGCCTCTTCCAGAAACAGCTTCTCGAAGAGGAGCTCGCCGTCACCCACTGAAGCGCCGGCGTCTACGCGCTCCAGCTCGAACCAACCGGCTCCTGCTCCACTGCCCGCGTCCCTGCCGACATCATCATCTGCGCTGGCGGCCCATCGCCATCTCCCAGCATCCGCAGAACCTCCGGATCCTGGGCCGCTGTGTTCCACGCCTCGCGCACGTCGCGGATGCACCCGATGGCCTCCCGGAACCGGTCCGCCGACTCCAGCCTCGATCCCTCCAGGCACAGCGCGAAGACCGCCGCGTAAAATTCCGCCAGCGCCTTCGCCGAATCCCCCCCCACATCCATTCGCAGCCGCGATTGCAGATGCATCAGGATGTCCAGTACCCGCCCGACCGCAATCCGGCGTTCCCGCATGTTCCGGCTCTCGATCGCCGCGATCGCCCGATACAGAAAGCGCACCATCCCGTCATAGAGCGCGACAATCAGTTCCACCGGGTTCATCCCGGCGACTGCCTGCTGCTGGTAATTCATATTCCTCCGTGATGGGCTCCGTTATCCGCCGGGATTCTCGTCGTATCCGGTAATCGCGCTGTACAGCTCGTTCACCGACTGCAGCTGCTGCGGAATCTCCTGCAGCGTGTAGTTCGCCGCGTTCAGCTCCGTCGTCAGCTGCGTTTGTTGCGTGCTGATGCTTTTGTCTTCGTTCGTAATGTTGGTATTCAGTCCCGACTCCTCGGTCGAATTCTGCTGGAGTGCCAGATACACCGCGCCCGTCGGTCCCGTGTTGCCTACATTGTTCAGCGCGGTCGTGAAGTTCGCCCCAAATGACGTATAACTGCTGCTCGTCTGGAAGAAATTCATCGCGTCCTGGTAATTGCTGTTCAGCATGCTGTCCAGCGTGCTCCCGTCCAGTGTGATCGTGCCGTTGCCATCCTCAGGGACGGTGATGCCCAGCTGCGACAGCGAAGTGATCGCCCCCGACGACTGCGTGAAGACCAGCGCCTGCTGCAACTGCTCCTGCATGGCGGCGATGGCCGAAGTGCCGTACAGCGGCTCGGGATTGCCGGACGAGTCTTCCCCCTCCTGCGTGTTCAGATCCCCGATCACCGTGTTGTACGCGCTCACAAAAGTGCTGACCGCCGATTCCACGTCGCTGTTGTTGTTGGTGATCTCCACCTGCACCTGCTCCCCGCTCGTCGGGGCGCTCAGCAACTGCATGGTCACCCCCGGAATCGCATCCGTCACCGTGTTCGAGGCGCTGGTCGTCGAGATTCCGTCGACAGTAAGCTGCGCATCCTGCCCCTGCTGCACGTTGCCGATGCTGACCCCCTTGCTGGCCGTTGCGTTCTCCAGCTGGCTGGAGTCGATCGTCACCGCCCCGGCAGCCCCGCTCGTGTCGCTCACCAGGGAAAGCTGCTGTCCCGTCGAGCCGGTCACCACATTCGCCTGCACCCCATAATCGCCCGCATTGATGGCCGTCGCCAGCGTGGCCAGCGTGTTGTTGGCCGGGATCTTGTTCCCGTTGCTGTCCGTCGCCGTCCCGTCGGAAATCGTGATCGTCTGCCCGCCGATCGAGAGGCTCCCGGTCAGTGTGTCGCTCGCCCCCACCTCGCCGCTCGCGTACGAATAGGTCTGCGCCAGCTTGCCCACCACCACCGTGTGGCTCCCGGCCACCGCTGCCGCGCTCGCGCTGGTCAGCGCCAATACCGACGTGTCCGAGCTCGAGCCTTCCTTTTCCTCAAAAACCCCCGTGAAATCGTTCAGCGCATTCAACGCCGTCGACAGCGAGCTCAGGTCTTTTCCGATGCTGGTCAGCGCCGTGTCCTGCGCCTGCAACGCCGTCAGCTGGCTCTTCCACGGCGTCTCCACCGCCTGCAGGTTCGCCACGATCGCGCTCACCGTCGTCGCTACATCGAAACCCTGGCCGCTGGTCGGGGAGCCAAAGGAAATACCGACGCTTCCCATAATGCTGTTATCGTCGCTTTCCGGGAATCCATCACCCGCATCCTGCCCTGCAGCCTCAGGTCCACTCCCCATCCCGCCCTGTTAAATCCTCCTAACAAAATACGGGGAGCCTCAGCCCCGGTCCCCGGCGAGCTGGGTATTGCTCGCCGGAGAAGGGTGGCTCCCCGCCTGTCGAACTGCCGTGTCCACCGCCGTGTCCGCAGCCATCTCCGCTGCCCAATTCACGGCCGCGTCCCCGTCAGATTACTGCAGCAGCTTGGTCACCATCTGCTGCGTGCTGTTCGCCTGGGCCAGAGCGCTGATGCCGGTCTGGGTCAGGATTTCGTACTTCGACATGTTCGAGGTGGCCGAGGCATAGTCCGTCGCCGTGATCGTGTTCTGCGCAGAAGTGATGTTCGTCATCTGCGAACTGGCGATGTTCGATGCCGCGGTCAGTGTGTTGATGTTCGCGCCCACCTGGCCGCGCTGGTAAGCAACGGCGTTGATCGCGTCATCGACGGTTTGCAGGGCTGCTTCGGCAGCGGCCTGGCTGGTCAGGTTGGTTCCGGTCAGGCTGGTGCCCGCGCCCGCGCCGGCGAGAATGCCGCCCACACCGCTTTGGCCATTCTCCGTTACTGTAACGTTGGTGGTTTGGGCCGACGAGGATGTCGCCGACGTACCCACGCCGCCATCCGTCAGCGATCCCACGGTCACGGAATAGTTCTGGCTGCCATTGCTGGTGCCGTCACTGGTGTAAATGTTCACCCCTCCCGTGGTTGCGCCGGTTTCCGTGACATTGCTCGCGGAACCTGCGGCAAGAGCTTCGCCGACGCCCGTCGTCACATTGGACCCGGTCGTGGCAAGAGTCTCACCACTGGCCGGAGTTGCCTGCTGCACGTTGCTGCTGTTGTCGGCCAGCGTTTCTGTATCGACCGTCTCGCTGGAGGTGATGACCAGTTTGCCCGAGCTCTCGGTCACCGTGTAGGTGTTCCCGGATGCTGCGAGTGCGGTGCCCAGCGCGGTGCCTAAAGCGGCCTCCGCGGTGGTCAGCGCGCTCCCGCTACCGGTCAGCCCTGCATAGGCGGCGTCGCTGAGGTCGATATCGGCCGTGGCCCCCGCCGTGCCGTGGGCCGACGTGATTTTCAGGCTCCCGCTCAATAGGTTTCCAGCGCCCAGTGCCTGGGTTGATTCGAAGACGCCGAGCGAGGGGCTGGTAAAGGCCACGTTCGTGGGTGTCCCCTGGGCCACCGGAGGCGCGCTGGTCGTAATCTGCAGCGCTCCGCCTGCGGTGATGGTTGCCGCGTAGGTCGAGCCAGTCGCGTCCGCAAAGCCCCCGTTCGCCGAACTGGCGTTCAGGGCGGTATTCAGCGCGGCTAACGCGGACGTCTGAGCAGCCGAACCTGCAGGTCCGTCCAGTCCAACGTATTTGGCGACGCCGAGGTTGATGGCCAACGTCTGCGCAGTCCCGCTGTTGACCCCGGGGATGGTGGAGAGAACGTCCAGCGTGCCGGACAGCGCCGCGCCGTTGGTGGGCAGCACGGACGACGTGATCGTGCTGGTCGCAGAGGCGATACTAAAGGTGACATTGGCCGGGGCTGCCGTCTCACTGCTGGTGGTGATGGATAGCACTCCCTGGGCACTCAACGCCGCCGTATACGTCGAACCCGTCGTTGCTCCCAGGCCGGCCGTCACAGCTTTCGACAGTTGCGCCAGAGTCGCGGTCACCTGCGCCGAACTGCTGCTGGCCAGTCCCTGATAATTGGCGAGGTTAATGGTCTGCGATCCTTCAGCGGTGCCACCTGTCGAGTTGATCACCAGGCTGCCCGCCAGAGTATCTCCAGCTGTAATGCTGCCGACGCCGGCGCCACCCACCACCTGGCTGGAAACCGAGGCGTAGTGATTCTGGGTCGCCACGTTGCCCGCGAAGTCCACGTTGCTCGCCGTGCCGGACTGCGAAGAGGTGAAGACCTTGATGCCGTTATATTCTGTGGTGCTGCCGATCGTCCCGATCTGCGTCAGAATATCCTGGTATTCCTGGTCGGCGGCGTTCAGCTGCGACCCCGACAGAGTTCCCCCGCCCGCTTCCGTGGCCAGCGTCACCGCGCTCGTCAGCAGGCTCGTCACCTGCGACAGCGCGCCATCGGCTACCTGCAGAAAGCCCGCGCCCTCACTGGCGTTGCTGGAAGACTGCGACAGGGCCGCGGAGTTCGCCGCAAGGCCGTTCGCAATCGAAAGACCGGCCGGATCGTCCGCGCCGGAGTTGATCTTCGAACCCGAAGACAGTTGTGTTAATACGTTTTGCAGACTCGACTGCGTCTGGTTGAGGTTGTTTTCCGCGTAAACAGCTGAGATGTTGTTCAGGACACCCAGTGGCATGATTCTTCTCCCGTTCTGAAATGGGGTTCCTGAACGAGGAAGCACGTGACCTTTAGGCCTGCGCCCACTCAGGAAACCTCTTGACTCACGCTCTTCATCGGCTCTCTATCTCTCCCCTTTATCCCCCGCCCCCCGCCTGGTCATCCGCGTGCACCCGCCCGCTCTCCCGCCCTTCCCTCTCACTCGCCCCCATTCATCCCCTCCCCCTTCCCGCCG
>JBEKIN010000038.1:0-20619 GCA_050011735.1 Acidobacteriaceae bacterium
GCTCCGGCGCGGAACCACTCACGGGCGAGCAGGCCGAATTGCGTTGAGTCCGCGTGGCCGCACCAAGTGCGGGTGGCTGGGTCCCAGGTTTCGCCGGAGTTGGGATACACGACGGTCGGCTTGCGGTCGCTGTGTCCGAACCGCGATTCGATGATCAGCGGAGTGATGAGGCTGGGCGCGGTGCAATTGATGCCGATGGCGGCGATCTGCGGGGAAACGGCCAGGGCTCGAGCGCAATCACGAAGAGGCTCGCCATGGGCGACGAGGGCGGCGTCGCGGCAGGTGAAGGAGATCCATGCAGTGAGCGCGGGAAATGGTTCGAGCGCACGGAGGATGGCCTGGGCTTCTTCAAGCGACGGAATGGTTTCGAACGCGAGGAGAACGGCATTGGTTTCGGCGAGGATGGCGAGGCGTTCGGCATGAAAGGCGACCAGATCGTCGAAGGCGATGGCATACCGGCCGTGATACTCGGCTCCATTGTGAAGAGCGGCGCCATAAGGACCGAGTGAGGCGGCGATCCAGACGCGGCGGGGATCCTCAAGGGCATAGAGCGCGCGAGCCTGCTCTGCAATTTCCACGGACTGGCGCAGGGCGCGCTCGGCCTGGCGGGCAGCCGCAGCGGGATCCTGAGTGAGTTCGCGATAACCCTGAGCGGAGACCTGATAGCTGGCGGTAGAGATGCAGTCGGCGCCTGCGCGGAGGTAGTCGAGATGGACGGCGGCGATGGTTGCGGGCGACTGGTCGAGCACATGCGCCGACCAGAGCGGGCCGGAGATATCGCATCCGCGGCGCTCCAGCTCGGTGGCCATGCCGCCATCGAGCACGCGGATGGAAGAGAAATCGATGGAATTACGAAGCGTCACGGGAGTATGCGCAAGACAACGGGGCCGGATCGGGTCCGGCCCTTGTCTTTTCATTCTCAATTGTGACAGCAGATTGGGGGAGGGGCGAATTTGGTTCGCGCCGGGCGGGAGTTACAGGGTGTTGCCAACCTTATTGAAGAAGTTGGAAATCGAATTGGCGAGAGTGTTCATGGACGCAATCAGAGCAAGCGCCAGCACTCCGAGGATCAGGCCGTATTCGATCAAATCCTGGCCGGAATCGTCCCGGATAAGGTCCAGCAAGAGCGGTGGGGCGATGATCATTGCAGTCTCCCTTGCGACTGTCACTGCCACCGATCAGAGATCCAACAAAGCGCGGCGGCGCTTTGGGTGGTTATGATTACAGTGGACTACCGGCGGCAGGGGTTTCAATGGCTGCCCGGTGTTATTACCTCAGTGCGGCGGTGCGAGGGGCTGCGGCCGTGGTTTGGGGACGATGGAATTCTTCGTGCGAGGGCGTGCAGGGCGCAGATTGCCGGGTCGGCGCGGGTCGAGTAAACTGAAGAAACGTCGGGGCTAAACGAGATGTCGGGGAGTGGCTCAGCCTGGTAGAGCACCTGGTTCGGGACCAGGGGGTCGGAGGTTCAAATCCTCTCTCCCCGACCATTTAATCACAAATCTGATGGTCTTTTCCGGGTCGACAAAGGACCGACGCAGGCGATTCTGCGGTCGCCAGAGCAGGGGTCATGAACCTGGTTCCGGACGGATTTGCCGTTGAGCCAAATGCCGAATTTGTGAAGACGCCCGGCGGTCCGATCGGGCGATCAGGAATGGCCTGGGATTCGGGATCGGGATTCGATCTCCAGCAGCTTTCGGGTGCGCGTGACGGGAGCGCCCGGCGCAGGTTCGGGCAGCAGCGCCAGACCTTCGTTCGCCGCGGCGGCGGCTTTTTCCGGCTGCCCATCCTCGCGCCAGGCCCGCGCGAGTAAAGCCAGATACTGCGGGGTTCTGCGATGGTCGAGAGCGACCAGACGTTCGGCATACTGCACGGCCGCCTGAGGGTTGTGCAAATTTGCGGGCCGAACTTTCAGCAGTGCCGACGTGGCAAGTTCCAGCACATCGATGGAAGCATCCGCCTTCGAGGCTTCCCTGCATAGCACGGCAATGCCGGAAGGAGCCAATGGAGCGCCGCCGGTTGCCCCGCCTGCGGTCTGTTCGAGGGTGCCGAGAGAGACCTTGTCATAGGCGAGATTTGTGACCCAAATGCGATTGCCCGGGTCCACGGTGAGAAGCTCCGAAATGATTGCCGTGGAATCCCGCAGCAGATCGATGGCCCGCTGCGCGTTCCTGGCCCGATCTCCACCAGCGGGATTCAGGTCCGGGTTGAGCATGTCAGCATAGGTCTGCGCTTCATTGTCCTCGAAGGCGAACAGATCGGTCGCTGCGCGAATGTCTTTTGGGTCCGCCGCTGCAAAGTGCCGAAGCGTGCCGTCTGCCTTCTCAAAGGCGGCGAGCGCCGCCTTGTAATCCCGGCTTGACGACAGGGCTTCGCCAAGCACCAGGTACACACGAGCCAGGCCGCGTTGGCTGGTCGCGCTGGTGTCGCCGCCGGCAATCAGGGCTGACCAGGAAGAAAGCGCCTGGCGATACTGCGCTACCGCTGCCGCGGGATCCGTCTGAATCAAAATGTCCCCGGTCTTGATAAAGTCGATGGCCACAGTGCGGCTGGAGCGAGTGAACTTCGGATCGATGGCAAGGGCGCGGCGGGAGAGTTCAAGGGCGTTGCGGTAGGCGTCGAGTGCGCCGGTGGAATCGCCGAGGCTGGCGACTCCCGGGAGACCGAGCTGGTCGCCCAGCCCGTTGTAAGCGCCGGCGGCTTCGTTGAGCTGAGCGGGCGTGGGAGGGGCGATAGCAAACTGCGCATTGAAGGCATCGATCGCGGCACGCATGGCGACGATGGATTCCTGCGTTCGGCTGATGCCGAACAGCACGTTGCTGCGGGCCTTCTCGGCCATGGCCAGCGCCCCGAGCACGGATGCGTCTTTGGGATTTGCGGATTGAAGGGCCTTCGCGATGCCGATTGCTTTATCGAGGCTGACGAGAGCGCCTTTTGCATCGCCGATGTTCTGCGCGTAGGGATTGCCCTGGAGATTGCCGAGGCGGGTATACGCGCCGACCAAATCGAGTTGCGTGACTTTATCCCCAGCGGCATCTTTCGCCATGTGATCCAGACGCTCGAGGACGCGCTGCACGATCAACTGCTGCACCGGCGTCGACCCCGGGAGTTCCTTGACGGCTTCGTCGATTTCGGAGAGGAGGCTGTCGCTCAGCTGGCGCAGATCTTCGGAGCGAGCCTCGACTCTGCGGCGCTCGAGGTTGGCGGCACGCCACTGCCACAGGACCCCGACCAGACCGGCGAGGACGGTGGCGAGAAGGAGCGCGGCGGCGACGAGGGCTAGCTTGTTGCGATGAGCAAACTTTCCCGCGCGATAGCGCAGGGTTCCGCGCCGGGCCAGCACCGGCCTCCGGTCGAGCCAGGCCTGCACATCGGCCCCGAACTGGTCGGCGCTGATGTAGCGTTCCTGCGGCTCCTTGCGCAGCGCCTTGAGGACGATGGCGTCGAGATCGGCGTCGGGAGGCTCGGCGGAGACAGCGACGGCGCTGGGCTTCGGCGGATCGTCGGTGCAGATGATGCGCATCATCGACTCCGTCGTAAACTCCTTCATCTCGTAGGGCGGGACTTCCGCGACCATGAGATAGAGCAGCATGCCGAGCGAGTAGATATCGGAAGCGGTGGTGATGGGCCTGCCCATGACCTGTTCTGGGCTGGCGTACTGCGGCGTAAAGGACTGCAATCCGAGCAGCGTGAATTCGCTGTTCGACGGCAAGGGTGTGAGCAGCTTGGCGGTGCCGAAGTCGAGCAGGCGCGGCGTGCCATCGGCGGCGACCAGGATATTGTCCGGCTTCAGGTCGCGATGGATGACGAGGTTCTGGTGCGCGTACTGCACCGCCTCGCAGACTTTTTTGAAGAGGAGCAGCCGGGAGCGCAGCGACAGCTGGTTCTCTTTGCAAAAACGGACGATCGAGACGCCCTCGACGTACTCCATGGCGAGATACAACTCGCCATCGCTGCTGACGCCACCATCCAGCAGGCGCGCTATATAAGGATGAGTCAGTCCGGCGAGGATCTGGCGCTCCATGCGAAACCGGTCGCGGAAGAGGTCGGTGGCCAGGGGAAAATCGATGAGTTTGATGGCGACTTGCTGTCGGAATTCCCCGTCGGCACGGTGGGCAAGATAGACGGCGCCCATGCCCCCACGACCGAGCAGTCGGTCCACCTGGTACGGGCCGACGCACCGGGCTGCGCCCACCTCGTCGGCGTTGATTCGAGCCTCAGTTAGCCGGGCGGAGAGCCTCTCCTCGGCCTGACTCGCTTCGATGAGGAAGCGCACTTCCTGCATCAACGCAGTGTCGTCGTTGCACAACTGTTCGATCAGCGTCGACCGGCGATCTTCGCTCGCCGCAAGCACTTCATGGAAGATGGCTTCAGTTCGCTGCCGCTGGCCGAGCGATTCGTTCACGGATGACAAGGTACGCCTCCCGCTGGGGACAAAGCTTATATAAGATAGCGGAGAAAATGGGTAAAGCGACTCAAACGGGCGGATTCCTGCTTTTGTTTGGCTCGATCCGCTGATACAGCCAGGCTCTTGAATACTTCAGCTCGCGGTCGACAGTAGCCTTGGACACGTTCATCAGAGCCGCGGTTTCCTCTGCCGTGCAGCCAAGAAAGTACCTGAGCTCCACCATCTGCGCTTTGGACGCATCGATCGCCGCGAGAGAGTCCAGCGCGCGATTCAGGTCGATCAGCTCGAGACTGCCGAGGCCCACCCAGGGAATATCTTCGTGGAGGGGAATGTGTTCCGCACCGGCTCCGCGCCGCTGTGCCTGATATTCGCGGGCATGATCGATGAGGATCATCCGCATCACCTTGGCGGAGAAGGCGTAGAAATGAGCACGGTCTTCCCAAGCCGCGCTCCTCTGGTTCAGCAACCGCAGGCACAGTTCATTCACTAAGGAGGTTGCCTGGATCTCGCCCGGCCCCTTCTCGCGCCGGACATATCCGGCCGCGACCCTGCGGAGATGCGGGTAGACAAGCGGGATGAGTTTCTCAAATGCGTCTGGCTCGCCGTCTTTCCACCTGGTCAGAAGCAGCGTGATTTCGCCCGGGTTGGGTTCCACGCAAGTCTCCAGAACGCCTTCGCGCAACAGCTTAACACCCCGCTCTTAAAGAACGTGGGGTTTGTAGGAACCGAATTCTGAGGGAAAAATTCCGACCGTTCAAAAGAGTATCGACGGCGATTCCTCGCCGCCGGATATATGCGCGGACATATAATCGGGTCCCAGGAACGGACAGTTCGGAGAGGCCGTGGCTCTCGATGGTTCCGGATGCCTGCCGCTTCGGAGGACTCGGTTTCTCCCCCCGTAATCCCCCTTGTACTGACGGAAGACAGTCTTCGCGCCGTATGGACGACGATCCGACACTTTCGCTGGACGGAAGCCAACGCACCCCGGCCGATGTGCCGCCGGAGCTGGGTGCGTGGGGCGACTTTCGCCTGCTGGAGCGAGTGGGACACGGCGGCTTCGGCGAAGTCTACCGCGCGTGGGATCCGCGTCTGGAACGCGAGGTGGCACTGAAGCTGCTTCTGCCGAACTCGGTGAGCGGCGACGAGGAATATCGAGCGCTTCTTCGTGAGGCGCGCGCGCTGGCTTCCGTGCAGCACACCAATATCGTCCACGTTTACGGCATCGACCGGCACGACGGGCGGGTCGGATTCTGGACGGATTTCGTGCACGGCAAAACTCTGTCCGCAGTGACTCGGGCGCAGGGGCCGTTTGGCTATCGCGAGGCCGCGCTGATTGGGCTCGATGTGGCGCGAGCGCTAAGCGCGGTACACCGAACGGGCCTGCTGCACCGCGACATCAAGGCCGAGAACGTGATGCGCGAGGAAGGCGGCCGCATTCTGCTGATGGATTTTGGGCTTAGTTCGCTGCCGCAGCTGCAGGCAAATATCTCGGGATCGCCAAACTACATGGCGCCGGAACTGTTCCAGGGAAGAGCGGCGACGGTGTCGACGGATATTTACGCGATGGGCGTGCTCTTGTACTTCCTCGTGACCGGAGAATATCCGGTCAAGTTGAGTAAGCGGCCGTTTTCGGAGGCGGTGGCCGCGATCAGCGAGCGGAGAACGCTGATCGATCTGCGACCGGACCTGCCAGAGTCGTTTCTGCGGACGGTGAATGTGGCGACGGAGATCGACCCGGCAAAACGGTTTGCGAGTGCAGGACAATTGGCAGCGGCGCTGGCGGAATCGCTGGGGGCTTCTACGCCTTCGGAGGTGTTGGGTTCGCACAAGGGGACGCGGAAAGGCACGAAGAGGTGGGTTTGGGAAGCAGCCATTGCGGCGGTGGTCTTGGCAATCGCGGTGGGATTTGGAGTGTGGACTGGGAAGATCCAGCGGTGGATCCATCCGGCGTCGGCGGGGGTTCCGGCGGGAACTCCGGCGAACGTGGATGACGATTATCTAAAAGCGCAGGACCTGCTGCAGCGCGGTTATAAGGCCAGCAATATTGATGCAGCCGAGCAGGGTTTTCAGCAGGTGCTGAAAGAGGACCCCACTTACGCGCTGGCGGCGGCGGGACTGGGAAACGCCTGGTTTTTGCAATATCGCAACGGCAAGGATCCGAAGCTGCTCGATCAGGCGCGGGCGGAAGAGATGAAGGCGCTGCAGATGGATCGGAACATGGCACCGCCTTACGTGACGCTGGCGCGCATGGCCGCGATGCAGGGGCAGATCGCGCTGGCGCGGCAGCAGGTGCAGAAGGCAATCGCGATCGATCCGAACAGCGCGGAGGCCTACGGCGCTCTGGGCGAGATCGATTTGGCAGACGGGCGGACGCCCGACGCGATTACCGCGGTGCAGAGAGCACTTGATCTTGGGCCGAATGACTGGCGATGGCCGGTGCGGTTGGGAAACATCTACTTCCACAGCGGAAGACTGGAAGAGGCGGCTGCGGAGTTTCAGAAGGGGGTGGAACTCGATCCCGAGAATACTTTTGCCTACTACGATCTCGGTCTGGCCCGGACGCAGCTTGGTCAGTTCGATGAGGCGCGGAAGAATTTCGAGAAGGTTCTGTCGATCCAACCAGACCCGGATGCCTATACGGCGCTTGGATCGTCGTTGGAACTGCAGGGCCGTTACGCTGAGGCTGTGGCCATGGATCAGAAAGCCATCGCCCTGCGGCCGGGCGATTATCAGGTTTGGGGAAATCTGGGCAGCGCTTATCTGTGGGGCGGTCAACACGACAAAGCGATGCAGGCGTACCGCAAGGCAATCGAACTGGCCGAGGCGCAGCGTGTTAAGTCTCCTGACGATACGTTTCTGCTCGTACAACTCGGCGATTACTATGCATCGGCCGGGCAGCCAGGATCGAGCGGAGTGCTGCTTCGGAAAGCATTAGTGCTTGCTCCCGACGACCCCGATGTGGCCTATCGCGCCGGCGAGACGTACGAGCTTCTGGGGCAACGCGCCAAAGCGATCTCCCTGATCGCCAAAGCCCTGGCGCAGGGCTATCACTCGGTTGAATTCCAGCGCAGTCCGGAGCTCAAGTCCTTACGTGCCGATCCTGCCTTTCAGACGGCGCTGAACCAGGCAAAAGCAGAAGCTGCGTTGGACAAATCGAGGAAATTGCAGTAACGTCTCGGCCATGGCAAATACCGTTATTACTATTTCCATGGAGAACGGTGTCCTCGTTCCCAGCCAGCCTTCGGTTCCAGCGGTACAGGGGAACACGGTCACGTTTTCTGCTCCGGGTGACAGTGCGACGCTGTTTTTCTCACCCGGCGCGGTTTCGATTCTGTCTCCGGCGCCGTCCGGTCCCGTGTCGATCGCGTCCGGCGGTAAGACGGCGTTCACCTTCACATCGTCGAAACCTGGAGCCTACAGCGTCTTCTTCGAGCCGAATGCTTCTTCGCCGCCGGCGAACTTCCCAGTGCGGCCATCGAACCTCCTGCTGCTGGAGATCGATACGAGCCATGTGGGCTTCGGCGGACCAGGCGGCAATCCGACGACGGGCGGTTGATCGGGAGCAGGCCGCACTTTTCCCCTACTGCAGGTCCGCGATACGAAGCCGCGCGGCGGGATCGCCAAGGACTATATAGTTGCGCGCATCGTCGCGGGCGATAGTGAGAGCGGTGCGGGCTGCGTCGTTCAGAGGCTGGGGCGCGTTCGGATCAGTCGACGCCGTGCGCGCTTCGGACTCGATGAGCAGGGAGCAGAGTTGGCTCCAGCGGGCGCTAAGACTGTCGGCGGCGTAGCCGGCGCAACGGCCGAACATCAAATAAGTGAGTGGATCGCGTACAGCCTGGACCTGCGGCGTGCCGGTGACATCCTGAAAAGCGTAAGGGAAGGCCAGGTCGATGTGCGCGATGACGGCGAGCGTGCCGTGGCTGAGCAGCGCCTGAGGCAGAGCCGCGATGAGCGGAGCGGGCGCGACCGGAAGCTGTGCGCCATTGGGTCCGAAGTAATAGTTGTTGTCGGCTGGGCAGCCGCCGCTGTAACACGCAAATAAGAATGCCATGGTTCCGTGGAGCTTGGCGTCGGCTGGGATATCTTCCGCGGATATCAGATTATTCGGGCCGCCTGGCGTGCCGCGCACCCACTCCTGCGTGAAGAGGGAACCCTGCATGCGGCGCTGGAGCGCAGGATCGGTCATCGCGTATTCCGCGCCGTGAGAGCCGGTGAAGAAGACTGCGGGCGGTCCACCGGGAATGTCGCCGCGAAGCATGTCGATGAACTGCTGCTTGGTGGCTTGTTTGGGAGTCGTGGCGGTGAAGGCGTCGAGGGTGAATTTCGCGTTGCCGCCGCCGAGCGGATGCTGCGCGTCGAGGAAATTGGGGCAGAGCGCGTCGGACAGCATTCCCGTTGCGGGGTCGCCATCGTTGTGGGTGATCCAGACGGCAGCGTTTTTTCGCTGGATAGGACGAAAGGCGTCGCTTTCGTACTGGACGACTGCCTGGGCATAGCGCCCATAGTCTTCGATGTTGTCGAAGGCGAGGCGGCCGACGGCCCACTGCATCTTGAGCAGGTTCTGGAATTCGAAGGGGATGCGGTCCGGCTGACCGACGATCAGCACATAATAAGGAACGCCTGCGGTTGGATCGACCTGCGCGGTGAGCGAAACGCCGCGGTACTGGACCCAGTTGTCGGCGGTCTGGCCAGGGCCAACGCCGGAACCCGTGCCTTCGAAAATCTTGAAAAGGTTGTCGTCAGCAACCTGCTTGTGGCGAAGGTCGATGAGCGGCTGAAGCTGCGCCTTGATGGCTGGGTCGGCGTCGGAGGCGAAGAGAATGCACCAGCCGGTTTGGGTGAGGTCGTCGGGGTTGCCGACGCTCGAGTCAGCGGAAAGGTGCGTGTGGTTGACACTGCGCTGGTCCGCGCCAGGCAAGTCGCCGGTGATGTGAGGAAGACTTTCCGGCGGCAGCACGGGAGCAGGCGAGCCGGTCTCGGCTGTGACCAACAGCGGAATGGGCAGCGGTGGGTTGGTGCTCATGAGCGACCTCTTTCGATGTGGCGCGATAAGGCGAAAACGGGCACGGACCGTAAATCAGTATGGCGGCTGCGAGGCCCGCACTGCAATTGTGCCGTCCATTGTGCCCTATGGTAGCGTTTCACCATGCCGGTTTACCGCAAGACGGCCGTGGTGCAACTGGAGCTGCCGAGCGGCGCGATGGAGACGAGCCTGCCGCTGGCGACGGAGCGGGAATTCGGAGTCCTGCTGGCGATTGACGGCAAGACGTATCCGGCGCAGAGCTTCCAGTCGCCGATCAACGACGAGCAGTGGCGCGACTTTATCCGGCAACTGCGCGACTGCAATGTGAACCGCGACGTTAAGACGGGCTATCGCGGCGCGACGGCGATTCGGGCGTTGGGACGCATGTTGTATCAATCGCTGGCGCAATTGAGCCCGGCGCTGCGCACGTTTCTGGACGATGCCGGAACTGCGCGGCGGCTGGTGATTCAAACCACGCGGCCTGAGCTGCATCTGCTGCCTTGGGCTGGCATGTATGACGAATCGGGACACATGCTGGCGGCTGGCGATTTGTCGGTGGTGCAGGCGTGGGACGATTTCGAAGCGCTGCCGGTGGCGACAAGGGGTCAGCTGCAGCTGGTGAAGGTGGTTGGCCAGGACACGAATCAGCGAACAGCGGCGGCGCTCGAGGGCTTGCAGCGGACTCCGGAAATCGTGCAGCAGGACGTGACGGATGCGTTCGAGGCTGGCAAGCCCGTCGATGCGGTAGATGTGCTGCATCTGGAGAAGCACGGGAATGCTGTCCAGGGCGAAACGGGCGACGTGGCGTCGGTGACGCTGGGCGCGACTTTCGCCCAGGCAAAGATCGCGCTGCTGTGGAGCTGCTATTCGGGCGCGGCGAATTCCTGGGGCGAATCGCCGGCGCTGGCGCTGCACCGCAATGGCGCTGGGCTGGTGCTGTCGTTCCTGGCCGAGCTGCATAACGAAGACGCAGGCTCGATTGCGGAGTCGTTTTATGCGGACGTCTTTGGACCGTCGGCGAGCCGCGATCCAGAGTCGGCGCTGGTGCGAATCCGCTGCGCGAAGGCGACGACGGAATTCGCGTTTGCGAACTGGGCGTCGATGACGGTGTATCTGCGCAGCCCGCTCGACCTGAGCGCGCTGCCGCTGAACGGCCCGCGCGTTCCAGCAGCCGGTTGGCTGGCGGACACGGACGCAACGGCTGCGAGCGCGACTGCCGCAGCCAGCGCGCCAGATCCCTTTTGGGAGACGGTCGCTGCGCAGGTGCGCGATCTGCAGCCGGGCACGATCAACGAGATCGATGCGTCGGCGGTTACGTTTACGCAATTGCCGGTAGCGGCGTTTCGCGGCTGGCGCGGCAATGTGATCCGCATCGATGAATCGTCGGGCGCGATGCCGGACGATGCAACGCTGCGCGAACTGGGCCTGGCGACGGAGAACGCGCCCACGACGGACGCGGCAGATCGACTGGTTTGGTTCTTCGAGCAAATCGAGCGGTATGGGTCGCCGCTGATCGTGTGGACGCATGCGGCTGCGCGGCATGTGGAGTTTCTGCAAACGGCGGCACCGAGCGCGACGCTGACCTTTCTGTTGCTGCACGGGCCGAAGCCGGAGCAGCCAACGCTGATGGAACTGGTGGACGAGAACCGCATCGACGAAGCGCTGACGGTGTGCGCCGCGCTGCCGCAGAATTGCGGAGACGAGCAGATCTATGCGGCTTTTTTCGCCTGCATCCGCAGCGAGCAACCGGACAGAGCGCTGCAGTTTGTCCCGCGCGCGCAAAGCCGGCAGGAACGCCTGCTGTTGCTGGGCAATTACATCAGCCGGAATCCCGGCGTGACTCTCGATGAGAGCCTGCTCGAGTCCGTGGGCCCATTTGCGCCGGGCGAAGTCCCCCGCGCGCCGGAAGATTTCTACTGGCTGGCGATGCATGCGCCCGAAAGCGAAGCAACGCTGCGCGAGACAGGCCGCGCCAAACACGAGATGGCCTACGCGCTGCAGGGCCGCGGACAGACGGAGAAAGCGGAGATGCTGCTGCGCGGCGCGCTGACGGACATCGAGGCCAGCGGCCAGGACGCGAGCGTGCAGCGGGATCTGCGCTGGTATTCCGGGCTCTCAACAACACTGCGCGACTGGGCCGATCTGCTGGCCGACGAGCCGCAGCGGCTGGAGGAAGCGTCGCGGCTGCTGCAGCGGGCGAAGACGATTCAGGCGTTTCACGGCATGCGCGTGGCGCTGGCGTATTCGACGACAACCGAAGCGCGACTGGCGAAAGCTGGGTCCCGATATACGCAGGCCATCGATCTGGCTGTGGAAGCGGCGAACCGCTTTGTGAAATGCAACAACTGGCGCGGATGGTTCGAGGCGCTGCGCATCCTGTTCGACTGCTTTGCGGAGACACGCCAAACGGCCCGCATGATAAGCCTGGCGAAGCTCGCCAATGAGAAGCTCCAGGTCTCTAATCTGCCCGAGAACCGGCGCGAAGAGCGTCGCGAGGAACTGGCTTTTCAGCGCGCGCGCGCGCACTGGATCGCCGGCGAACTGGCCGAAGCACGCGAAGAGCTGCAAGTGCTGTGCGAGGCGCAACTCGCGCAGCAGAAGAAGCTGGATCCTGGTGTCGAGGCGCTTTATGACTTTCTGAGTTTGTCGCCTCAAAAGTAGCCAGTAGCTGGTAGCCAGCAGGCAACAGGAGCAAGCGTTCAGCGATCAGCGTTCAGGAAATGCGCACCCCTACCCCTTCCTGTTTTGCTAAGTGTGTGATTTAAGGGCAGCCAGTAGCCAGTAGCTGGTAGCCAGCAGGCAACAGGAGCAAGCGTTCAGCGTTCAGAGATCAGCGTTCAGGAAATGCGCACCCCTACCCCTTAGGTTTTTGTTAAGTGTTTGATTCCAGGCGTGTTCGTTATCGCATCCTGAGGCCCTTTGGGTGCAGATAATTGAAAAGAAGTTAGTTGCGAGAGGCCCTCTTGCAAGGGTGTCATTCAACAGGGATTAGTGATCAGAGATCAGAAAAGCAGGGCACAGGGCTCAGGGCTCAAGGCACAAACAAAAGCGTTCAGCGATCAGCGTTCAGAAAAGCAGAGCGCATTGCGCAGGGCGCGATGGAAACAGTGATCAGTGATCGGTGATCAGTGGCCGGAGCCGGCAAAGGGAAAAGCCTCGCGAGCGAGGCTTTTGGGGTCCCGAGGACCTCAGTCTGGGCGGGGGAAATTTTTTCTTTGCCCCCTATTATCAGGATACCAAGTCCAGCTATAAAATCGGCCAAATATCTTTGCGAGTGTTGTGGTGGAAGTGGTGTGGAATGTTGGACAAAACTTTCGTACCGAGCGCGAAAAGCTTGACAATTTTTCCACATTTGCCCGGTCAGCGAGAAAGCGCGGGTTTTTGGCGGGTCTGGAGAAGATCGCCGCGTGTTTCTCTTTGAAGGTCGGCACGGCGCGGTGGATCGACATCGGGACATCGAAGTGGTTGTGGTGAACCTGGCGGCAACGTGAGTAAGGTGCTTCGGGTCGGGGTGGCATGAGGTGATCGGTTTTTGTTTCGACGGCCGATGTGCCGTGACAAGACAGACGGCAGGACCGGTGACGATTTGCTCAGGGGCGCCGATTTCTGTTCTGAACCCCATGTTTGGGTCAACCCATGGACCATGTGCTCTTTCATATCTGCATTCTGGGGTTGCTGATCCTGGTGCTGGCCACGGTTTCCCAGGCGCGGCCGGACGATCGGCTTCAACTCTGGGTCGCGGGATGGCTGTGCATTCTTCTTCACTTCGTTCCGCAGCTATTCGCTCCTTCGACCGCTGCCGGAGAGCAGTTGCAGGCTTGCGTCATCACGGATGCCGTCGCACTGGGCGGGCTGTTTTTTAGTTTGTCGTGCGTCGTTCGCGAGGCCGGACGGCGTCGCACCGCCGTTCTCGGATCTGTACTTATCTTGCTGACTCTGCCTGCGCTGACCCTGGCCATGCTCGCGCCCAGAAACCTCTGGCCGCTGGCGCTTCTTGTGGGTGTTCGCCAACTGGCCTGCATCCAACTTGTTTTCCACGAAAGATCGCGCCGGCCCGTCTTCACATCCGGGGTCACCGGGCTCGCGATCGGAGTGGGCATCGCCCTAACCTACGGTCTCCTGCACCGGTCGTTCGATCTGATTGCGATCACGATACCGGCGGAGATCTTCATTGTCGTGGCTCTGGACTTCTGGACGGAGTGGGAACACACCGGGGGCCTTCGCATGCTTTGTGGCGGCGCCGTCGCCTGGGGGCTGACTTATCCGGCCGTGTATCTGGCAGCACATTTCGGCCACCCGTTTTCAGGTGATTCGGAAATATGCCAGATCGCCAAACTCTTTGCCGGTACGGGGATGATTCTGATCGTCGTGGAAGAATACCTGCGTGAGGCGCGCCGGTACGGCGAGGAAAGCCGGCTCATGTTCGATAACAATCCCCACCCACTGTGGGTCATCGACGCGCAGTCTCTTCGAATCCTCGCGGCAAACCACGCGGCGTACTCCAAACACGGATACACGCGGGAGGAGTTCCTGGAACGCCGGCTCCCGGACATCGTGGAACCGAGCGTGCTCCGCGAAATCCTCGCCGACGTCTCATCCACCGAGCCACAGGCCAACCTGCTGTCGCGCCACGTGCGGAAAGACGGAGCTGCGCTCCCCCTGGAAGTTACGGCGCAGCGCGCATTGTTCAGGGGAAAAGACTGCCGATTCGTAATCGGGGTCGACGTGCGGGAGCGAGAGGCACTGCGCCAGAAGGTTCACGAGCAATCAAGGAAGGACATTCTCACGGGCCTGGGGAACCGGCTGCGCTTTGAAGAACAGCTCAGCGCTTCGATAGCGCAGACCCTGGAGGCGCACGAGGAACTTGTGGTGGCGTGTGTGGACGTCGCACGCTTCCAGAGGATCAACGATATACATGGGACGGAGATCGGGGACGAATATCTGCGGCATCTTGCCGGGGTGATCACTTCGAAGCTCGACGGGGCGCACCTGATCGCCCGCACCGGTGGTGATGAATTCACCATTGCACTGATGGGGCCTGGGAGTACGGTTCGAGCCGACAGCCTCCTGCGGCAGCTCTCGGCGGCATTGCGCGAGCCGCTGATCATACGCGGGACCCCAATTCCCACCTCGATCACGATGGGCGTAGCGGTTTGCCCCGGGGACGGGGATACTGTGCCGGCTCTGTGGCGAAGCGTCGAGAGCGCGCTGCGTCAGGCTAAATCGATCGGGAATGGCCAACCGCTGTGGCTCTCGCCGGAGTTGCGCATCGCCAGTGAGGAGCGGATCGAGCTGGAGCAATACATGCGGTCGCAACTGGGCGGCGGTTCGCACGGATTCCACATTGCCTATCAGCCAATCTACGGATTCGATGGAGAGGTGCATTCTCTTGAGGCGCTGCTCCGTCTGGACCATCCCCGACTGGGCGCAATCAGCCCTGCCCGCGTGATCCCGATAGCTGAAGAAACAGGACTCATAGTTCCCCTCGGCCTTTGGGTCATTGAGGAAGTGTGCAGGCAATCGGCGCGTTGGGACGCGGAGGGAACTCGCGCGGTCCCAATCGCCATCAATGTCTCGGGCGCACAATTCAAGGACCGTGAGTATGCAGCGCGCGTCGATTCAATATTGCAACGCTTCGCGATCAGAACGGATCGGATCACCCTGGAAATCACGGAGTCCACGGTTATGCTTCACCTGCCCGGTGTGACGGAGCAGATCCGAACCCTTGCGGACCGAGGTATTCTCTTCGCCATCGATGACTTCGGCACCGGATATTCCTCGCTGGAGCGGATCGATCGCCTGCCGCTCTCGACGCTCAAAGTGGATCGCTCCTTCATCGGGCGCATCTGCCAGGAGGACGGTACCGCCTCGATCGTTGGGGCGATCATCTCGATGGCGGAAGCACTCGACATGCCGGTTGTGGCCGAGGGCGTAGAACGCGAAGATCAGATCGGCGTTCTGCGCGATCTTGGCTGTACGTACCTACAGGGCTTTCTTTTGGCGCGGCCCGTATCGCCACAGGAGGTCCCGGCGCTGACCGCACGGAAGCATCCGCTCCTGTCGATGAGCCAGCCGGTATCGCCGCACCACGGCAAACAGCGCTTCCGTTACAGCCGGCGCAGTCTCGCAATCGTGCCGCAGCGTTGAGCGAGGCGGCGCTCGAATTCTGCTGTACGAACAGGCTCGACAATCAGCGGGGCGATGGAATCGCGCAGGATCGCTCGGCGAGGAAGCGTCGCTGCGCGTGAGCGACGGTGTTCGCGACGGATTGTCTCCGTCGTCATCCTTTTTGTCCTCAGCACCCGGGCCGGAATCGAGGGAGTGATTCCAGGGGGCATCGGAAATCCGAGGCAAACTTGGCGCTGGAGGATGAGATTTTATGGCTCATCTCTGGATCCAGAGCGACGCCGGGTGGGATGCGAGGAAGCTGACCGGGCGACAATTTGCCCTCGCTGCTTCGGAGACTCCTCAGATCGCTGTGGGCGAGACTCTCGCCGGCGGGTCCGGTGACAAGGCGGCGTGGCTGATCAGCGCGGATGCGGGCGGCTCTCCGATCTGGGCGCTGGTCGCCTCGCAAAAGTCCGGGGTCCGCATCAACGGCCGCGTTCCCCCCGCGGGCTTGTGCGTTCTTGCCGAGCGCGACGAAATTCGCATTGAGGGCGGGCCCCGATACTTTTTCTCGCGTGAATTGCTGGCGACGGTCGAAGAGTTTCCTGGTTCGGAGCGGGCGGTGTTCTGCGGCCGGTGCCGCCAGCCGATCGAAGTGGGCACGCCGAGTGTCTGCTGCCCGAACTGCGGAATCTGGTTCCACCAAACCGCGGAACTTCCCTGTTGGACTTATGCGGAAACCTGTAGCTTCTGCGGGAAGCCGACCTCTCTTGACGCGGGATTTTCCTGGGTCCCGGAGGAGGATTGATGGCGACGGGTCACATCGTCGTCGCGGGCGCCGGCGGAAACACGGGCTCGCATCTGCTGCCGCATCTGGCGCGGATGCCCGGCGTTGCGCGGATCACGCTGGTGGATCCTGACGTTTACGAGGGCGCGAATCTGGCGGTGCAGAACATCGAGAGCGCCGACGTCGGAGAGCCCAAGGTTGTGGCGCAGGCTGCGAGATTGCGGCGTGTTTGTCCGGACCTCGATGTGACGGCAATTCGGGAGCGGATTGAGGACGTGCCTCGCGGCTTGCTGCGGTGCGACCTGTTTGTGAGTTGTTTGGACAGCAAAGCCGGCAGGCAACACCTGAACGAAATTGCGTTCAGGATGGGCACGCCCTTGACGGACTGCGGCGTGTTGGGCAGCCAGAATCTGGCGCGCGTGAATGCCTATGCTCCTTCGCAGGAATCGCCCTGCCTGGAGTGTTCGTGGGGTCCGGGTGAGTACGCAGTTCTGGAGCAGGAGTACGTTTGCGGCGCCGAAAGCGGCGCATTTCCCAGCATGGCGTCTTCCGCGCTGGGCGCGTTGGCGGCCTCATTGACGGCAATCCAGATTGCGAAGATTCTGCGCGGCGATGCGGATGCCTCGGTCATCCCAAGACAGGTGGTTCTGGATGCGGAGCACCATGTGCTGCAAGTGACGGCAGAGCGGAGAAATCCCGACTGCCGATTCGATCACGGGATCTGGGCAGTCGAGCCGTGGATCAGCCCGCCGGATGCCACGACGCTGGGACAGGTTGTGAGCGCGCTGGGCAGCGTGCGGGTGGAGGGACATCGGTTTGTCTGCGGGCTGGTGTGCCCGGGATGCGGACGCAGGGAGAACGGGTTGCGGCTCAATCGGCCGCTGGCGCGCTGCGCAGCGTGCAATCGGCGGATGGCGTCGAGCGGGTTCGGCGCGCGGGAGTGCCTCGACTCCACACTGGCCAGCGAGTACAGAGGACTCACGCTGGCACAGGTTGGATTGCGCGCCGGAGACATTGTGAGCAGCGGGCAGCGGCATCGGCTGCTCCTGGAGGCAGCATGAGCGCGGACCAGCGGTCCAGTGACGGCGATCCCATTTATGCGAGCTTCATGGCGCGCCAGCTGGAGGAGGGAATGGAACTGGCGCAGTCCAGTGATTTGTTGCGACTGCATGTTCCACCCATGGCACCGCCGCATTTCATCGCGGAATTCCGCTGCAATGGGCTTGTCCGCGGCGAGGATGGCGAGATCAGGGAGGCGAGTGAGTTTGCGGTGGGCATCTGGTTCCCGCCGGATTATCTTCGCCGCGCCGATCCTTTTGAGATGCTCCGTCTCTTCACGCCTGGGGTGTGGCACCCCAACGTGAGCATGGAGGTTCCGCTGATCTGTATCGGGAGGCTTACGCCGGGCACGGGGCTGGTCGACATTTTGTATCAGGTTTACGAGATTCTTACGTGGCACAAGTTCAATCCGCGGGAGAACGACAGCCTGAACAAAACCGCGTGCGCGTGGGCGCGGCAAAACCAGAGCCGCTTTCCCGTTGACCGTCGCCCGCTGAAACGCAGATCGCTGCACCTGGAGGTGACGCCGCTATGACTTATGGCAGCGAAACCGCCGCGGCCACATTCCGCGTTCTCAACCGATGCTTCGAGCAGGTGAAGCAGGACGGGCCGTGGCGCTGGCTGTGCGTGGCGCAGAACGGCGCGCGACTGCCGATGGAAGCATCGCTGGCGGAAGGCTTTCTTCACCTCGCGTGCAACGCCGGGGCAGATCCGGTAAGCACGGATCGTTTGGAGCGGGCTTTGTTCGGCAATGCCTCACTGGCCGGCGGCGTCAAGTTCGCGCTTGACGCAAAGAGCCACAGCCTCGATATGCGAGCCGACATTGCGGTTGTGGATGAGGCGCAGCTCCACCGGAGAATTCAATGCGCCCTGGACGGGTTCCACCACGGTGTTCAGATTTTGAAGCCCGTGGAGTCGGATGAGGCTCCGGTGGTGGAGCACGGCGCGGAGGCCTCTGTTGCGGGAGTGGCTGAGTTGTTGCGTGAGAGCGCGTGGAGCTGCACGGAGCGGGGGCCCGAAGATCTTTCCGTGGAGCTTGATGCGGAGTCTTTGCCACCCGCACGGATCCGCGCGGCTGGAGGCAGCCTTGCTGTAAATGTGGAGCTCGCCCGCCTGAATGCGGCGACGGGAGCTGCCCGTCAGTCGCTCACCGTCTTCCTGCTGACGGCCACCGGTGCGCTGCGTTTGGTCCGCGCTTATGGCGTGCAAGGGGAGGAGCAGGAAATTTTCGGGCTTCAGGTCGGCGTTCCATCCGGGCTGGTCCTGGAGGAGATCGACGACAGCCTGGCGGCGCTGTCTTTCGCGTACCGTGTGTGCGCACGCGAAGCCAGCCTATTGCTGAACGAAACAGCGGCGCGTTGTTACCTGGCGGCCCGGAATTTTTCAACTAACTACCCAGAAACCGAAGAAAAGGAGAACTAATTATGGGAAAAGCCGAACTTAGTGAAGAAATCGAACTGGAGATCAGCGATGTATCGGGGCAGAAAGTTTTCTCGGTGGCTGGCGCCAGCACCGCGAATACCGTCGGCGAGCTGATCAACGAGGTACTTCCACGCATGAACCTGCCTCGCCAGGACACCAGCGGGGCGCCACTTACCTACCACGCACGCCTGGAGCGCGAGGGGAGGCATTTGCATGCTTCCGAACGCATCGGGGATGCACTCGAGCGGAAGGACAGGCTGACGCTGCAACCGAACATCGATGCGGGGTTGAGCTAACCGCAGGAACACTGACAAGGACACCGGACGATGTTGAGCTTTCCCTATCGCTTTGCACTGACTCTTTTCGGGGAGGACGGGACCAATGTTGGAACCGCATTGGCGCAATGCGACTGGGAGCCGGTGCACGAGTGGACGCGCCTTCACTTCCAGCGAACGGGAGAACTCCCCCCTGACCTGGAAGATGAGCGCGCGTCCATTATTCCCATCTGGGAAACGAAGTATGGGGAACCGTACTGCCGCGGATTTCGAGTGCAGATTGAGCGGCCGGGGCGCGGACCAGTCGGGTGGGATTTCCCGAACACCCATTTCAAAGAGTACGCGGGAACCGTCGCGTCCGGTTTTGTCGAACAGAAGAAGCTCCGCGAGGGCGAGGTGTATTCATACATCGTGGTTGCGCATCCTGCTGCGCCTGAGCAGCCGGCGGGCGCTGGACTCCGGGTGACGAATGCATCGCCGGGATTGCCGATGCAGGAGGGCTCAATCGAGACTTTTCTGGCGCGCGCCCGGCCGGAGGGGGTGATCGATGCCGACGATCTGCCGGTATTCGTCTCGGCGCAGGTGTTGGAGCAGGCGGCGGCGCAGACGCGCGCGCACGAGGGAACAGAGACGGGCGGCATTCTAATCGGCAAGCTGTGGCGGGATGCGAGTGCGGCAGAGATTTTCGTCGAAGTTACAGCGCATATCCCGGCCGAACACACCAGCGGCAGCAACGTGAAGCTAACATTCACGCCGGAGACATGGACGGCGGCAGAGGTTGCGCTGCGGCTGCGCCGGCGCGGAGAGGTCTACCTGGGATATTTTCACTCGCATCCGGTTCGCGAATGGTGCAGGAGCCGCGCGTGCACGCCGGAGGCGCAAAAGAAGTGCAGTCTTGCCAGGGATTTCTTTTCCGCCGATGACAAGGCGGTGATGCGGGCCGCATTTCCGCGGGCCTACAGCATTGCGATCGTGGCGAACGACACGGCCATCGATTTGAGCTTCAGCATGTTCGGCAATCGAAGGGGTGTCACACAGCCGAGGGGATTCTACATTTTGGAGGACAGCCAGCATGGCGCGTAAGACGGAAGAGCAGGCGGCGACTACCAACGGCAGCATGGATATGCTGCAGGAGTTTCTCGAGCGCGGCGAGAGCACAATGTCTCTCGACGAGCGTCTGGCGGTGCTTGCCCACCTGCGCAAGCACGGAGCAGAAAATGCCGCGGAGATCGATCGCATCTTGCTTGGCCGGATCGAGGGGCTGCATCAGACGATCTCTTCGGTTCAGGAAGAACACGGTGAACTGCGGCAACTGATCGAGAACCTGACCGAGCCGCCGTATTTTCCGGCGGTGTTTGTGGGCCATGCCAGCACGCCCGAGGTGGAGGGCGCGATCGTGCAAACCGGCAGCGATCACCGTGTTGTGCGGGTCGGAGAGGGAGTTCCCGCGGAGCAGCTGAGGCCGGGGGACGAGGTGTTCCTGAGCCACGAGCGCAACTGCCTGGTCTCGAAGTCGAATACTCCGGTGTTCCTGACC
>JBEKIN010000039.1:0-20599 GCA_050011735.1 Acidobacteriaceae bacterium
TCCGCGGTATTCCCGGCCTCGAAGCCGAATGGCAGCTCCATTATTCCGAAGAGGCCGGCTCCGACAACCCTCCCGACCCCTTCATCGCCAACCTCCACGGCCCCGATACCGGCTTCGACCTGGAACTGACCGCTTCCCCCCAAGGCAGCTTCTCGGTGTACAACCCACGTACCGAAAAGACGATGGACTACTCCCCCCGCTGAAACAGCCCCCAGGAACTCCGCAAAGCCCGGCCGCCCCGCTGGCATCGAACTCCTGAGCCCTGAGCCCTTCCTCTGTTATCCTTCTGCGCAGCGGCTTTCGTCTTCTTCTTCCGAGGAAAAGCGTGCCTGGTCAACAGGAAGTGCGGTGGTCACAACTGAAAGTGGGCGTGCTGGTCATCGTCGCCCTATCCGCCCTCGCTGCGCTGATATTCCTCATGTCCAACAGCACCGGCGGCTTCTGGTCCGGTCATCTCATGGTTCGCTCGTATTTCGAGAACTCTGCCGGACTCAAAATCGGCGCTCCGGTCAGCCTTGAGGGGCTCACCGTCGGCAGCGTCACCGGCATGCGCATCGTCCCCGACCGCAAACTCACCCCCGTCGAAGTCACCATGCGAATCAATAAGAAGTATCAGGACGGCATTCGCCAGGACTCAAAAACCAGTCTGACCACCATGGGTGTCCTCGGCGACACCGTCGTCGATATCGACAGCAAGTACGCAACCGCCGGCCTCTTGCAGAACAACACCGAGCTCCCCACCACCGAAACCCCCAACCTCCAGGATGTCATTCAGGCCAGCCAGGGCACCATCCAGCAGCTCGACACCATCCTCGCCAAAGTCAACGCCCTCGCCGACGACCTCACCTCCGGCAAAGGCTCCATCGGCCTGCTCATCAACGATCCCACCCTCTACAACAAAGCCGTTCTCACGATCAGTCAGCTTCAGGCTCTCATCGACGCCGTCACCAACGGCAAAGGCTCCGTCGGCAAGCTCGTCAGCGACGACACCTTCTACAACCGCGCCACCAGCGCCGTGACCAAACTCGAGGACATCACCACCCAGCTCGACGAGGGCAAGGGGACGATGGGCAAACTGCTCAAAGACGACACCCTCTACAACGAGCTCAAAGAGACCACCCACAACCTGAATCAGATCACTGCCACCATCAACTCCGGCCAGGGCAGTCTCGGCATGCTGACCAAAGACCCCAAAATGGCCGACAAGCTCGGCGACACCATCAACAAGCTCGATTCCCTCCTCACCCAAATTAACGAAGGCCAGGGAAGCATCGGCGCGCTCCTCAAGGACCGCAAGCTCTACGACCACGCCGACAAAGTCATGACCGATACCAGTGACCTTGTCACTGCCATCCGCAAAGACCCCAAAAAATACCTCACCTTCCACGTAAAAATCTTCTGAGCAGGCACGCCCGGCCCCTGCACCCTTTCTCCCCTCCGTGTTATCGTTTTTGCACACATTTCACCGCGGTTCCCCCCGTCACCGCCTTCCTGAGGATTCCAAATGCGCATCTTTCACGCTGCCGGCTTTCGAGCCTTCCGGTCCCATGCTCTGACGCTTCTGCTCTGTAGCCCGTTTGCCCTTTCCGCACAGCAGTTCCTCTCCGCTCCTGACGCCTCGCAGACGCCAGTCGAGCCGAAGGCTCTGCACAGCTTCGATCTCAACGCCATCGATAAGACCGCCGACCCCTGCACCGACTTCTACCAGTTCGCCTGCGGCAACTGGCGTACGAACAACCCCATTCCCAGCGACCAGTCCCGCTGGGGACGCTTCAACGAGCTCTCCGAGCGCAATCGCTATCTCCTTTATGTCGATCTCAAAAAGGCCGCGGATTCTCCGTCCACCCCGCTCCAGCGCAAGTACGGTAACTTCTTCGCCGCCTGCATGAACACCGACCTCGCCGACAAGCTCGGCGACCAACCCATCCTCCCGCTCTTCGCCCGCATTGACGCGGTCAAAGACAAGAAGGACATTGCCGCCGTCGCCGCGTATCTTGACTCAACTACCCCGACCGGCATCTTCTTCCGCTTCGGTGTCGAACAGGATCAGGTGGATTCATCGAAACAGATCGAGGCCATCCATCAGGGTGGTCTCACCCTCCCTGACCGCGACTACTACATCCAGGACGATCCGCATATGCAGGAGATTCGCGATAAGTATCGCGCCTACATCGTCACCGTCCTCAAACTCACCGGCGAGGCCGAGGACCAGGCGAAGACCGAAGCCGGCCAGATCATCGACATCGAAACCGCGCTCGCCAAAGGCGCCATGCCGCGCGTCAAACTCCGCGACCCCGAGAACCGCTACCACATCATGACCTTTGCCGCTCTCGATCAGCTCGATTCGAGCTTCGACTGGTCTGCTTATTTCACCGGTATCAATGCCCCGAAAGTCGACAGCCTGAATGTCGGCCAGCCCGACTTCTTCAAAGCGGAAAATCAGGTCATCGCCGACCAGAGCCTCGACGCTCTTAAGGCTTACCTCAAATTCCACGTCATTAATGGCGTGGCGTCCTGGCTCTCCCAGCCCTATGCGGACGCCAACTTCGACTTCTTCCAGAAAACCCTCAACGGCCAAGCCGAACAAACCGCTCGCTGGAAGCGCTGCACCGCCGCCACCGATCGCGCCCTCGGCGAAGCCGTCGGCCAGGACTGGGTCAAGGAAAACTTCCCGCCCCAGGCCAAACAGAACATGGAGCAGCTCGTTGCCGCCCTCAAGAAAGCCCTCGCCGACGACATCCAGTCCCTTCCCTGGATGAGCGACGACACCAAAAAACAGGCCGAGGCCAAGCTCGATGCCTTCCGTCAGAAAATCGGCTATCCCGACAAATGGCGCGACTACTCGAAGTTCGAGGTGACGCGCACCAGCTTCATCGTCGACCTCGACCACTCCTCTGCATTCCAGTTCAACTACGAGCTGAACAAAGTCGGCAAGCCCGTTGACGAAAAAGAGTGGGGCATGACGCCTCCCACCGTCAACGCCTACTACGATCCCCCCATGAACGACATCAACTTCCCCGCCGGCATCCTGCAGCCGCCCTTCTATGAATTCAGCAAGGACGCGGCTGTCAACTTCGGCGGAATCGGCGTCGTCATCGGTCACGAGATGACCCACGGCTTCGACGATGAAGGCAGCAAGTACGACGGCCAGGGCAACGTCAAACCCTGGTGGACCGATGCCGATAACGCTGCCTTCCAGAAGCGTCTCGCCTGCGAGATCGACGAGTACGGCAGCTTTGAGCCGGTTCCGGGCGTCCATCTGAACGGCAAGCTCACCCTCGGCGAAAATACCGCCGACAACGGCGGCATTCGCATCGCCTGGCAGGCCTTGCTCGCCACCCTCGCACAGCAGCGCAAGACCATCGACGACAAAATCGACGGCTATACCGAAGCCCAGCGCTACTTCATCTCGTTCGCGCAGATCTGGTGCGAGAATCGCACCGAGCAGGTTTCCCGCGTCGCCGCCAAAACCGACCCCCATTCCCCCGGTATGTTCCGCGCCAACGGCGTCGTCCGCAATTTCGACGAATTCGGCAAAGCCTTTGGTTGTCATGTGGGCCAGCCAATGATGCCCGACGACGCTTGCCGAGTCTGGTGACGCGCGTCTAACTATCCAGGACAGGACCGCCGCTTCCCCCAGCGGCGGTTCGGCTCTCCGCAATCGCGGCGCAAGTGCTCCGTTCCATTTACAATGGTCCGGGATTATCCATACAGCTTGTCGCGGCCGCCTTCCCAGGTGGCCCGGCGTGAAGGAAGCGCATGAAGTTCAGGAAATTCGGCCGGATCGCTCTGGCCCTCGCTGCATCCCTTGTCATCGGATTTGGGACTCAATCCTGCAATTACGACTACACTGAGGCCTACATCATCGTCACCGGCTCCCAGTACAATCAGGTTGCGTCCTATCGGGAAGACAACGAGACCGGCGTCCTCACCGCCGCCCCCCACGATCCTCTCAGTTCCGGCGGCACCAACCCCATCCGCGCTCAGTTACTCACCGGCGGCCGCTATGTCTACGTGTTGAATCAGGGAAAGCCGACTTCCGGCGCCGACGGAACCATCACCTGGACCGGCGCCAATGTCTCCCTCTTCAGCATTGGCGGTGACGGCGGAATGGCTTTCCAGCTCTCCTATCCCAGCCAGGGCTTTGGTTCCCTCCGTCTCGCACTCAGCACCGGTGGCACCTATCTCTACGTCCTCGATGAATATCAGCCGGGAACCACCCCCAGTACCACCGCCGCATCGCCCACCGTCAGCGCCCCCACACCCTGCTACGACTCCGCCAGCGGCGTCTACCGTCCCGCCGGCGACATCACCGTGTTCAGCATCGATTCCTCCACTGGCCGCCTCTTCCTCGTCCAGAATCAGCAGCAGCAGACCGCCTTGGGCAGTCCGCTTTCCTACTTTCCCCTCGGCTGCTTCCCCATTGATTTCCACGAGGTGTCCAACTACATCTACACGGCCGAGGCCAGCGATCCCGCCACCGGCAATACCCAGGTGGTCTACGCTTACAACGCCAGCTCCACCGGCCAGCTCCTCCAGGTTCCGGGCGGCGCGCAGCCTATCACCGGTGCTCAAAGCATCAGCGTCATCGGCGCTGCTGCTTCCAGCACCTTTGTCTACGTCCTCGATTCCGGCGCCAACATGATCTACACCTTCACCCAGGGTGGAAACGGCCTGCTCTCGGCAATCTCCGGCGGCGCCTATCCCAATTTCTCCGGAGCTGCCGGCATGTCCGCCCTCACCACCGACAGCGGCTCCAAGTTCCTCTACATCGCGAACACCGTGTCCCCCGGGCTCAATCAAGCCGGCAGCGTGATCTCCGCCTTCAACATCACCGGTAGCACCGGAGATCTGACCACCCTCTCCCCCGGCTACTTCGGCACCGGATCCAGTCCCGTTTGCATCTTCGAGGATCCCTCGCACCAATACCTCTATACCGCGGACGCAGGTTCCAGCACGGTCTCCGGCTCGCTGATCGATCCCAACACCGGCATCCTGACCAACCTCCGCAAAGGCTCCACGTTCGCCACCGTCGGAACTCCGACCTGGTGCCTCTACAGCTCCAATACAGACTGATGCGCGCAGGACTTTGGAACATGCAGTTCAGGCAACTCGGCGCGCGGCTCCTGGCCGCCGCGTCCACCGCGGCTCTGTCGCTGCTCATCCTCTCCTGCGGCGCCAGCAACACCATCGACTTCCTCTACGTCACCAGCAACCTCCAGAGTCCCGGCCAGATCAACGTCTACGAGGTCAACTCCGAATCCGGCGCTCTTCACCAGATCGCCGACTCCCCTTATCCCTCCGGCGGACGCAACCCCGTCTATGAGGTGGCAACTCCCAACGGCTTGAACCTCTTCGTCGCCAATCACGACGACAACACCATCGTCCTGTTCGCGATCGGCACCGACGGCAAGTTGTATCCTCTGCAGACGGTCACCACACCCGGCACCGAACCGGTCGCCATCGCCCTCAATCCCTCCGGCACTGCCCTCTACGTGCTCGATTACTATGCACCCGCGGCGCCCGGCCAACCCTCCTTTACCGATCTGAATCCCGGCCCGGGCGCGCTCATCGTGTATCCCATCAACCCCGGTCCCTCCGGCCTCAGCTCTTTGGGCTCGCCCCTTACCGTCGGAGCCGCCAATTATTTCCCCGTGCAGTGCTTTCCCACCAATCTCACCGTCACCCCCAGCGGCGACTTCGTCTACGTCACCAACACCAACGCCGTTGTCGTTACTACCTCGCCTCCCGTCACCGGAACCGTGCCCACCCTCCCCGCTTCCTGCCCGTCCTCCGGCACCGTCTCCGCTTTCTCGGTCAGCTCTTCCGCGCTCACCCAGGTTTCCGGCAGCCCGTTCTCAACCGGCGTAGGCTCTCAGCCCACCGGCATCCTCGCCGATCCCGGCAACGCATCGATCTACGTCACTGACAGTCTCCTCAACAAGCTCTACACGTTTTCGATTCAGTCCAGCGGCGCTCTTTCCCTGGCATCCACCGTCGGCACCGGCACCATGCCCATGGGCGGCACCATCGTCACCGGCTCCTCAGGCAAGTTCCTCTACGTAACCAATTACACCGACGGCTCCCTCAGCATTTACGCGCTCAGCTCCGGATTGCCCTCGCTCGTCACCACCAGCAACGCGGGTTCTTCAGGACCTCTCTGCGTAATCGCCGACCCCAATACCCAGCGCTTCCTCTACACCGCCGATTACATCGGCGGCACCGTCGGCGGCGCCGAGCTGAATCCGTCCACCGGAACCCTCATCACCAACCAGGGTTCCCCCTACGTCTCGGCAGGACAGCCCACCTGCGTGGCCGCCATCACCCACCCCGGCGGCAACAAGAATGGGATTTAGGCGGCTCCCATTGAAGTTTTCCGCCCACAGTGTTTCCCCGGCTCCCGCGCCGGACTCTAGAATGGAACGAAGGTCCCGCGAGGGACGAAGGAAAAGCATGAAGTGGACGAGAATCGGTCAGGGTTTGCTGGCCGCGGCAGCGTGTCTGGGACTGGGCTTCGGCATCACCTCGTGCAGCCCCAGTGACACCATCGACTATCTCTTTGTCACCTCCAACAGCGCTGGCGCTGGCGGCAACGGCCAGGTCAGTTCCTGGCATGTCGACTCTCAGTCCGGCGCCATCAGCCAGGTCGCCGGCTCGCCTGTCTCCTCCCAGGGTGCCAACCCCGTCGCCGAAGTCGCCTCGCCCAACGGCCAGTACCTCTACGTGGCCAACCACGGCAGCAATAACATCGCGGAATTCGTCATCGGCACCGACGGCCAGCTTTCCTCTGGCCACACCTACGCGACGCCCGGCTCCGAGCCCACCGCCCTTGCCGTCAATAACGCCGGCACCCTGCTGTTCGTCCTCGATTACTACGGCCCCGGATTCACCGACGCCGCTCCCGGTCCGGGCGCGCTGGTCGTCTTCCCCATCAATTCCGACGGCACCCTCGGTGCCGCAGTCTCCTCCGGCGGCCAGGCGTACACGACGCTGCAGTGCTTCCCCACCGGCGTCGCCATCGCGCCCAATGGCAGCTACGCCTACGTCTCCAACACCAACTCCGTCGTCGTGACTACCGCACCGCCCAGCACCGCGACGCCGCCCCCGACGCCCTCCACCTGCCCAACTCAGGGAACGGTCTCCGGCTTCACCGTCAGTTCCTCTGGCGTACTCACCAGCGTTCCCGGCAGCCCCTTCTCCGCCGGCACCACGCCCACCGGTATCGCCATCGATCAAACCAGCCGCTTTCTCTACACGACTGACAGCGTCCAGAACCAGCTCATCGTCTACGACATCCTCGCCGGAGGCGCTCTCCAGCCGCTGACTAACGGCCCCTTCGCCACGGGCACCTTCCCGGTCAATCTCGTGGTTGATCCCCGCGACCAATACCTCTACGTCACCAATTACAACGCCTCCACCATCAGCGCGTTTACCATCTCCCAGGCCAGTGGCCAGCCATCAGCCCTGGCGTCCAATACGTTCAATACCGGCGACCCGGGTCCCACCTGCATCCTCGTCGATCCGGCTTTCGGCCGTTACGTCTACGCCTCGCTCTCGCAGTTCAACGCTGTGGCCGCCGCGCAGCTCAATCCCAATACCGGAGCCCTCACCGGCGTCCAGAATTCTCCCTACTCGGTCACCGGGACCGCAACCTGCGTCGCCGCCGTCGCGCACGGCAACCATGCCACCCAGTACGTTTCCTCAACCGCCGGCCAGTAGCCCCTCCTGGGGATCAAAAGCAAAGGCCGCCAACAGCGCACGAGGCTTTTCCCTTTGCCGATTCCGGCCATCGATCTCTGATTCCTGATCACTATTTCGCTCTGTGCTCTGTGTTCCGTGCCCCGTGCCCTGAAGAAGGTTTTCAATTCCCTATCCCCTGCTTTTACACACACATGTGAGGAGGACCTCTCGCAACTAACTTCTTTTCAATTATCTGCGGCCTGAGGGCCTCAGGAGAGAATAACGAACATACCTGAAATCAATTACTTAACAAAAACGTAAGGGATAGAGAGTGGTGCCACCAGGCGTCCCGTTGACCGCCGCCAAACAGCACCGAATACCGCGCGAGCGCGGATGCGGAATGCCGGACGAATTGGAAACCGTGGGTCGATTAAGCGGCGGCAGGCTTAAGGGCGGCTTTCGCCTGGCCGACGAGCGCGGTGAAGGCGGCTGCGTCGTTGACAGCGAGATCGGCGAGGATCTTGCGGTCCAGCTCGACGCCGGCCTTCTTGAGGCCGTGGATGAGCTGCGAGTAAGCGATGCCGTTGGCCTTGGCTGCCGCATTGACGCGCACGATCCAGAGAGAGCGGAACTGGCGCTTCTTCTGTTTGCGTCCGCTGTAGGCGAACTTCATGCCGCGCTCAACGGCTTCCTGGGCTGCCTGGTAGAGCTTGGACTTGGTGAGGAAGTAACCGCTGGCGCGCTTCAGGATTTTCTTGCGGCGGTCGGTGCGTTTGGTTCCACGTTTTACGCGTGGCATGACGTTTTCTCCTTATGTGTTGCGGTTCAGCGGCTGGAGGTGGAAAAAACCTCTTCACTCGCTATGCTTACCCGATCCACTCTCGCTTTTGGCGAGGGAGCCTTGCGGCCCGGAAGAATCAGGCGTAGGGAATCATGCGGGCAACCTTCTTGTGGTCGGCGTCGGAAACCAGCACGCTGTGAGCCAGCTTGCGCTTGGTTTTCGTCTCCTTCGACGTGAGGATGTGCCGCATTTTGGACTGGCCGCGCTTGAATTTGCCCGTGCCGGTCTTTTTGAAGCGCTTGGCTGCGCCCCTGTGTGTCTTGAGTTTGGGCATGGTAATCCTGCTACGAAAAGCGTAGGAACAACAGTGTTCAGTATAGGGGAATGGCGAAGATCAGTCTACCTCAGTTAGTGATGTTGACCTGCTGTTGGCCGGTTGCCGGACCAAGAGCCTCGAGGTACTTATCCATGGTGCCGGTGTAGCCGAGGACGAAGCGCGACATGATGCGGAAGACGGGATTGTAGATGTTCGCGTCCTCGGTGATGCGGACGGTCGTGCCGTTCGCAGCGGGTTCCAGGGTATAGGTCCACGAGCCGTCGAAAGGCAGGTTCTTGCCAAGGATGCGGCGCGTGAGCGATTTGGGGAAGGCGCAGGCAAGGATTTCGTAGGTCATGTTCGTGCCATCACGCAGCGATTCGCGGAGGATGCGCTGGCCATTGGGCCCATTGTCGAGTTCGCTGTGGAGAACGTCAGGACGCCAGTTCTGCGGACCGGCGATGTAAGCGAAGAGTTGGTCAGGCGTGGCGCTGTAGGTGGCGGCGCGCGTAGCGACGTGGTGCTTCGGCAGCAGATAGCCGGTGCCGACGACGAGAACAATAATGAGGATGACGGCGCCGATGACGATGAGGACGATTTTCATGCGACGTGCCTTCTTTCTTTTGGCCGCAGCGCCCTTTCTTTTGGCTGCGGCGCTCTTTCCTGCTGCTGTGGCGCTCTTTTTCTCTGCCGCTGCAGGATCCGCGCGTATTTAGCCAGCGACTCAAGAGCGCGCAGCGCGGATTCCAGCTCGGCAGCAGGCATGAGCGCGAACATTTTGCGGAGCAGTTGCGGATCGAGGACCGAATTGTCGGCCTTGATGCGAGTTCCAGCAGGCGTGAGCGTCAGCGAGACGCGGCGCGCGTCCGACGAGTCGCGCCGCTGCGCGATGTAGCCGGCGCGAACGAGACGAGCGACGAGGATACTCATGGAAGAACTGCCGACGCCCATGTGCTCGGCGAGTTTCGAGAGCGTGGTCGGTCGAGTTGCGTCGAGGTGGTCGAGAACGCTGGCCTGGCGCTCGGTGACGGCGTTGCCGGCAGCGTCGGCACGCAGATGGCGGCCATGGCAGGCTAGGAAAATGGCCGGGTATGCATCGAGGATGCGTCGCACTTCGGAATCCAGCATAGGCAGCAGCGTGGCGGAAATGGTTTGATTCGTCAAACGGAATTTGCCCGAATGCGGACTCTGGCTCGCCGTCTCGTCGCTGTTGGCTCCTTTTTGCTCGCCAATTCCTGCTCAAACCCACACCCAGACCGCGTACACTGGGGCTTCTCACGAAACACGATTCCGGCAATGCCTGCGCCTGATTCCAACCCTTCGCCGCAACGGAAGCCCGCTGCTACTCCAGCCACATACGCTGACTCCGGCGTTGACATCGTCGCCGGCAACCGCGCCAAGCAGCGCATCAAATATCTCGCTCAGCGCACCTTCACCCGCAACGTGCTCGGCGAAATCGGCGGCTTCGGCGGTCTCTTCCGTCTCGACGGCAAATACGAGGAGCCGGTCCTCGTCTCAAGTGCCGACGGCGTCGGCACCAAGCTCAAGCTAGCCTTCCAGCTCGGCGTCCACCACACCGTCGGTGCCGATCTCGTCAACCACTGCGTCAACGACATCGCCGTGCAGGGCGCGACGCCGCTCTTCTTCCTCGACTATCTCGCCACTGGTCGTCTCGACGGCGAGATCGCCGAGAAAGTCGTCTCCGGCCTTTCTGACGCCTGCCGCGCCAACGGCTGCGCCCTCATCGGCGGCGAGACCGCCCAAATGCCCGGCTTTTACGCCGACGGCGAATACGACCTCGCCGGATTCATCGTCGGCGTCGTCGAGCGCTCCAAACTTGTCACCGGCGCAAAAATCCGCGCGGGCGACGTCCTTCTCGGTTTTCCTTCCACCGGCCTGCACACCAACGGCTACTCGCTCGCTCGCAACCTCTTCTTCGAAGTCGCAAAGTACAAACCCGACCAGTACGTGAACGCCCTCAAAGAAAAAGCCGGCGCGGCGCTGATGAAAACGCACCGCAGCTACCTGAGCCTCATCAAAAAACTCACCGCCAGCGATTATGCCTCAGGCCTGGCGCACATCACCGGTGGCGGCATCACCGAGAATCTGCCGCGCATCCTGCCCAAAAACGTTTCCGCCCACGTCGAACTCGGCAGCTGGCCGGTTTTGCCCATCTTCGAGCACCTGCAGCAGCTCGGCAACGTCGAGCAGGATGAGATGCTCCGCACCTTCAATATGGGCATCGGCCTCATCGCCTCGATTCCCGCCGAGCGTTTCAAGCGCTGCAAATCCATGCTCGACCGCGCTGGCGAAAAATCCTACGTCGTCGGCCGCATCACAAAAGGCGATCGCAAAGTCGTCTATGCATGATCACGGGCCACTCCTGATCACTGATCACTAACCCATGCGCAACCTCGGCATTCTCCTTTCCGGACGCGGCTCCAACTTCCTCGCCATCGCCGATTCCGTTGCCTCCGGCACAATTCCCGACGCCCAAATCGCCGTTGTGATTTCGAGCCTCGCCACCGCGCCAGGCCTCACCGCAGCCCGACAGCGCGGCCTCAACGCCGTCGCAATCGAAGCCACCGGCCGCAAACGCGCCGAGCACGACGCCGAGATTATCGCGACCCTGCAGGCCCACAACGTCGACCTCGTCTGTCTTGCCGGCTACATGCGCCTGCTCTCGCCAGGATTCATCCAGACCTTCCCGCAGCGCATCCTCAACATCCACCCTTCGCTGCTTCCCGCTTTTCCCGGCCTCGACGCCCAAACCCAGGCCTTCGAATACGGCGTCCAGGTCACCGGCTGCACCGTCCACTTTGTCGATGAGCAGCTCGACCACGGCGCCATCGTCCTGCAGCGCTCCGTCACGGTCCTTCCCACCGACGACCCACACAGCCTTGCCGCCCGAATCCTCGAGCAGGAACACATCGCCTACTCCGAAGCCATCGCCCGCGTCCTGTCCGGCAACTACCAGATCTTCGGCCGCCGCTATCTCCCGAAACCCGAAGGTTGAACCATCTGGCAGGCTGTCGACCATCCCTGTGGTCACTCACACCATCCTCTGCCCGCGCTGCCCCTTTTAGGCCATACCTGGCATGCAATCCGGGAGCTAAACTGCCCCTGGTTCATCCTGCATATCTCGAACGATTCGAGGCACCACCCGAAATGAGATACTTCCAGCGCAAAATGATCGGCTTCACAGCCGTTATGGCCTTTGCCCTCGTCTACGCACTGCTCCGTCAGTTCCCGTTCGGCATCGACGCCGCCATCTGCGCCAGCTTTACCGTCCTCGTCTTCGGCAATGCCATCCGCAGGCGCGGCTTCGCCCTCTTTTCCGGCGAGGACGCAAAACCGCTCGCCGAAATTCTGCTCGCCCACGCCGCCTGCCTGGTCGCCCTCGTCATCATCGTCAGGATGGGCATGTACATCACGCCGTTCCTGCCCGACTGGCTGAGCACGCCCATTGGAGCGGACAACCAGGGAAGAATCGGCCCGGATGGCTTTCAAATACTGCAGAGCCTCGCCATCTTCGGCTTGGGATACCTCGAACTCCACCTGCTGACGGCAAAGAAGACCGCCGCGGAAGGCCAGGTGCAAGCCAAAGTCTCTCCCTGGGGCAAGCCCGATCTCGAAGCCGATCGCATGAGCGGCCTCCGCCTGCGCTGACCGCCGCCAAAGAAGGCAGCCTCAGCTCAACCGCAGAGCCTCTACGGGATCCGCGCTCGCCGCGCGGTTCGCAGGAAGAGCCGAAGCCAGGATCGCGATCAGCAGCATCGTAACAATCGTGCCCGCATAAACCAGCGGATCCGTCGCGCTCACCCCGAACAGGAATGAACTCACCAGCCGCGACACGGCCAGCGATCCCAGCACGCCCAGCCCACACCCCAGCAGCGCCAGCTTCATCCCTGAGATCAGAACCATCCTCGCGATGCTCGAGCGCTGCGCCCCCAGCGCCATGCGAATCGCGATCTCCCGCGTGCGCATGGTCACTGAGAACGCCACCACGGCATAGATTCCCGTCAGAGCCAGCAGCAAACCGGCTGCGGCAAAGGCCGTCATCAGATCGGTGTTGAAACGCCGCGGCGCCTCCACATCCGCCATCGCCTCCTCCATCGTCCGGATCTGATCGAGCGCCAGCAGCGGATCGACCTCCGCCACCGCCGACCGCAACACCTGCGTCATCTGCTCCGGCTCGAGCGACGAGCGCAGCGTGATGTACCCGCCTGCGGGCTGGATCAGGCTGTCCTGCGCGTTCGCCCCGAAGATCACCGCAGGCTGTTCCGCCGGGATGTACCACTGATCCGCCGCAGGCTGGTCGCGCGGTCCCAGAGTCGTGTCGGCCACCACTCCGACCACCGTGGCCCACGGCAGCCCCTTGCGCGGATTGCCCACATGCAGGCGCTTGCCCACCGCGTGCTCCCCAGGCCAGCAATGTTTCGCCATCGATTGATTCACGATCACCACCAGCGGCGCATCCGCCCGATCTTCAGTGGTGAAGTACCGGCCCTCGAGCAGCGGAATACCCATCGAGCGAAAGTAGTCGCCATACGTCAGCGCAAACGCTGCAAAGGTCAGCTTCCAGCCGGCTGCGGGCCTGCCTTCCACCGTATAGGCCGCGAGCCCTCCGTCATTCGCGGACGGCAGCGTATTACTGATCCCAGCGGCTACGATCCCGGGTCTGCCGGTGAGCCGGTCGATCACGGCGCGATCGAAGTTGTCCGCCGAAGTTTGCGTCGAGTACTGCCGCAGCGGCAACTGATAGCTGGCCACCAGAACGTTCTCCGGCCTGAATCCCGGATCGACGGACAGCATCCTGCGATAGCTGCGCAAAAACACGCCCGCCGTGGTTAGCAGCACCAGAGCAATCGCAATCTCCGACACCACCAGAAACGACCGCAGCCATGTATGGCTCGCCGCTCCGGTCCCGCTTCTCGCTCCTTCCTTCAGATTCTCGATCACGCTGGTGCGCGTGGCCACAAACGCCGGAGCCACGCTGCACAGCGCTCCCGTGGCCAGCGCCAGCAGCAGCGCGAAAATCATCACCGCCGGATCCATCGCGATGGAATCGACACGCGGCAGCGAGCCGGGCAGCAAATGCAGCGTCGCGCGAACCGCCAGCGCGGCCAGCCCCACGCCTATCGCGCCGCCCGCCACCCCCAGCATCAATCCGCCCAGCACCGATTGCCGCAGGATCGCGCTCGCCGGCGCACCCAGTGCCACCTGCACCGCATATTCACGCCGCCGCCCGATCGCCCGCACCAGCAGCAGCCCCGCCACGTTCGCGCACGCAATCAGCAGTACCACGAGCACCGCCACAAACAACGCCCGCAGCAGCGGCCGGGTCGCGGCCACCGCTTGCTCCCGCAATGACAGCGCGTCCCCTCGGATGCGAATCGCCGCCATGCTCGCCGGAAAATCCCCCATGATCTGCTGCGCGACCCGGTTCGCGTCCTCCGCCGCCTGCTGCTGCGTCATCCCATCCTTCAGCCGCGCGACCATCCGATAGGCCCAAGCGCCCACGTTCTTGTCCGAAAGCTCGTCTGCCGTCAGGCTCAGTGGAACCCACACCTGCGCCTGATTCAGCCGCCCCGGTACCAGCGGAAATTCAAAACTCCGCGGCATCACCCCGACAATCGAATACGCCTTCCGGTCCAGCACAATAGATTGCCCCAGCACCCGCGGATCGCGATGGTACCGGTTCAGCCACAACGCGTAGCTGATCACCGCCAGCGACTGGCGCCCGTCGTCCTCCTGCTGCGAGAACACGCGCCCCAGCAGCGGCGAAACGCCCAGCGCAGAAAACGCCCCAGCTCCCAGCCGCGCGCCGTCGATCAGCTCCGGCGTCGCGCCGCTCGACAACTCGTAGCTCGTCCCCGTGAACCCGCCCATCGCCGAAAACGCACCCGTCGCCCTCTCATACGTCGCAATCTCGCGCGCCGTCACCCCAGGATTCGGCCCGTTGCCCACATGGTCGCCCACGATCACCAGGCGGTCCGGATCGGCGAATGGCAGCGGCCGCAGCAGGATTCCCTCCACCAGCGAGAAGATGGCGATGGTCGCACCCATGCCCAGCGCCAGCGTCAAAATAGCCGTCAGCGTGAACCCTGGCGCCTTGCGCATCTGCCGCGCAGCCAGCCGGAAATCCTGCATCATCGCACCCCTCCATCGCTCCGCATCGAAGTATGCGTCATTACAACCCGGCCTCGCCGACGCCCGCAACCCTGCCCGTCACAAAACCAATTCGCTAAAATAAAGATGGATGGCCCGCTCACCCACCGTCGATTCGGCCGCGCCGGACACGTTAGTCCAGATCGACCTCACGCCGCGCCGCTCGCTCCCCAAACCGGAGTGGCTCCGCGCCCGCGCACCCATGGGCGACAACTACCACGACCTCAAAAAGCTGGCCCGCTCCCTCAACCTCCACACCGTCTGCGAATCCGCCCAGTGTCCCAACATCGGCGAGTGCTGGCACCACCGCACCGCCACCTTCATGATGCTCGGCAACCTCTGCACCCGCCGCTGCGGATTCTGCGCCGTCCCCAAAGGCCGCCCCGAGCCCATCGACTTCGATGAGCCCCGCCGCGTCGCCGAAGCCGTCGCCCAACTCGGCCTCAAATTCGCCGTCATCACCAGCGTCAATCGCGACGACGACATCATCGGTGGCGCCCGCGCCTTCGTCATGGTCGTCGACGAAATTCGCCGCCAGGCGCCCGGCTGCCAGGTCGAAGTCCTCATCCCCGACTTCCAGGGCAACGAAGAAGCCATCCGCCTCGTCGTCGAAGCGCGCCCCGAGATCCTCGACCACAACACCGAATCGGTCCCGCGCCTCTATCGCATCGTTCGCTCCGGAGCCCGCTACGAGCGCACCCTGCGCCTCCTCCAGTTCGCGAAGGAAATCAATCCGGCCACGGTGACAAAATCCGGCGTCATGGTCGGCCTCGGTGAACAAATGAACGAGCTGCTCCAGGTCTATCGCGACCTCGCATCCGTCGGCGTCAACGTCCTCACTATCGGCCAGTACCTCCGCCCCTCGAAGGACCATCTCCCCATCGCCCGCTACTACACCCCCGACGAATTTGCCTTCATGAAACGCGAAGCATTAGCCATGGGCTTCCGCCACGTCGAATCCGGCCCCCTCGTCCGCAGTTCCTACCACGCCCACGAACAAAGTGACGCCCAGAGCACGGCCCAGGCAGGCTCCCAGGGCACTTCGGCCGGCGTTCGCATGCTGATGTAGCCCGGCGTTCGCGCGTACAATACCTGTTTTGGGATCGTTTTCGTAAGGACCACCACCATGGCGCCATCCGTAATGGCGGGCATTCCCGCTCTCAAAGCCGACTACGCGCAGCTCCGCACCCGCATGGACAAAGCCGTCCTGGATTTTCAGACCAACCTTGGCTCCATCCGCACCGGCCGCGCCTCCATCCACATGCTCGATCAGGTCAAGGTCGATTACTACGGCACCCCCACGCCCCTCAACCAGGTCGGGCAGATCACCACCCCCGACGCCAACCTGATCGTTATCCAGCCCTGGGACGTCAGCCTCATCGTCGAAATCGAAAAATCCCTCCGCACCTCCGACCTCGGCTTCAATCCCAACAACGACGGCAAGATCGTCCGCATTCCCGTGCCGCCCATGACCGAGGAACGCCGCCGCGAAGTCGTCAAGCACCTGCACCGCGTCCTCGAAGATCACCGCACCGCGGTCCGCAATATCCGCCGCGACGGCAACGACCTCATCAAAAAGGCCTCCAAAGACAAAAAGATCTCCGAAGACGAAGAGAAGCGCTCCCTCGACGAGATCCAGAAGCTCACCGACGAGGAAATCAGGAAAATGGAAGAGATGGCGAAGAAAAAGGAAGCCGAAGTCATGCAGGTCTGAACCGGGCCTGCGTCGCGAACATCAATCTCCGCCGCGCAACAAAAAGGCCGTCCACTCGGACGGCCTTTTCTGTTGCAGAGGGTGGCACGAAATCCAGCTTATTCGGCCGCGTTCGTCCCGCTGCCGCTGCTGGCTGGAGCGATCCCCACCTGCAGACTCGTCCCCGCCAGAAGTTTGAAGTTTCCATTCGTGCTTGAGAACGTCCCCGACTCGTGATTCTTGACCGCGCTGCTCAGGGCCACGTGCTCCAGCGCGCCCGGTTGCTGGTCGAACACGCTGTCACCAGCCACCTGAGCCGGCGCCGGCTGCTCCGCCACATCGCCCAGCGTCAGACCCACTGCATCGCTCTCCGGATAGGCCGCCAGCACCGTGGCCTTCACCGGAATTTCCTTGCCGTCCTTCAGTTTCGCCGAGGTAAACACCAGGCTCACGCTCGCCGCGCCGTTAGTGTTCTTCACGTCAGCCACCTTGCCCATCAGTTCCGTGCCCTTCGGCAGCTTCGTGCCGTCCGCTGCCGTTACGGTTCCGTCGAGCTTCGCTGTTACCACTTGCCCGGTCGCCGCGCTCTTGGAATCGAGCGTCCGATCGAGCGTGGTGTTCACGCCCACCAGAGACTGCGCCGATGCAGCCCCCGCCGCGGCCAGCGAAACAAGTGCCAGACCGAATGAGAATTTCTTAAAAGATGTAAAACGCATGAATCACTCCTCTGCAGAAAATTCTGCCGTTACGCCCGCTGCTCCTTCTACCGTCCCGTCTCCCGGACAAGCTTCGGCAAACGCGCCGTTCCTCGAGAAGGTCGGCTGCCGCGGGGATTATGGGTACTGTGAATGAGCGCAGGCGCGCCAGCGGAATACCACATGGTTCCGCCTCATGGATCGCATCGCCACCAGCAGCTTCGGAAGAAGCCCCTGAAGGGACACCACCCAATCCATTTCTGCAATGGCCGTTAGCAGAAACGGTGTAAGACCACCCTCTGCACCTTTCGACGCGCGGGCGCGCTGTTCGGATTCAGGGAAAAATGGATTTATGGGGTAAAGAAAAGTTCTTACTAAACCGATTTTTTACGCCCAATTCACATCACGTATGCTACGCGCTCCAGCTCCCGCTGCATGCACTCGGGCGTGCACGAATTCGCTTCCAGACGCAACACCGCTTCGCGCACCATCGCCCGATCCGCACCGTAGCCGCGCCCCGACAGGAACGTGGTCAACAGCTCCGCCGCCTGCCACGAATCCATACTCGTCTGCAGAAGCTCGGTGCGCAGGCCCGCGAGCTCTGTCACCGGGAATTTCTCGATTCTGCTAGCGCTCGCCATGGTCGTCTCCTAGCTCGCGTCCTCTCCGGATGTCCTCCTCCGGGCGCGTTCTCAATCGGCCTTCCACTGCCGAACCTCTGTTCCCTTTAGACACATAATTGTGAAATTTGTGTTGCGATTCTCTCTCCCAGGCCCAGATATTTCTTCGCGGATATGCCCCCTTTCCATCGTGCAAAATCCCACTCCCGTAACGGCAGCCGTACACTAGCTTCCGTGACTGATCCCCAAAAGGAACCGAGCCCTCCGCCCAACCACGACGGGCCTTCCTGGGGCCTGATGCTCGCTCTCATCTTCCTCGCCATGCTCATCGCCATCGCCTTCGCCTGGGCTTTCATCCATCCCTTGTTGCATCGGCACTAAAACCGCCGCCCCACACTTCCTATACGAATCGCCGGTCCTTCCCGTTCTCCCTTCCACCCAGCCTTACAATCATCGGAGATTCAGCGCCGCATTCTCGTGTGCAGGGATCGGAGACGCATGTTGCGTGTAGGCCTCACCGGTAGCCTCGGCAGCGGCAAGACCACCGTCGCGGCCATCTTCCGCGAGCATGGCCTTGTTGTCCTCGAGGCCGACGCCATCGCGCGCGAGATGATGAACCCCGGCCAGCAGGTCTTCCGCCGCATCGTCGAACACTTCGGCCCCTCCGTTATCCGTTCTGACGGCTCTCTGGACCGCGCCCGCCTCGCGACCCTTGCTTTCTCCGAAGGCCGCCTCAACGAGCTGAATCGCATCGTTCACCCGCCCGTCATCGCGGAGCAGGAGCGCCTCACCAGCGAAATCTTCGCCCGCGACCCCGACGCCGTCGTCGTCATCGAGTCGGCACTCATCTTCGAAGCCGAAGCATGGGGCAGCGTCCCCAACTGGCGTCAGCGCTTCGATCGCGTCATCCTCGTCACCGCGCCCGACGACCTCAAGGTCCAGCGCTTCCTCGCCCGCATTCTCCCGCCGAGCGTCACGCCGGAGCGCCGCGCCGCCGCCGAACGCGACGCCCGCCTGCGCCTCGCCGCGCAGCTCCCCGACGCCGCCAAAATCCCGCGCTGCGACTACGTCATCGACAACTCCGGCCCCCTCGACTCGACCCGCAGCCAGGCGGAACGCATCGTCGCGGAGCTCCGCGCCACCTTCGGTGTTTGAGTCGATACAATAAACAAAGGCTGGCTTTGCGCCATCATCCGCGCGCCGGCTCATCCCACGTTCAGGCCGCCCTTCATCCCGGACCCTGACACGAAGCACGAAGCTACCTATGACTTTTCGCCGACTTATTCTGGTTCTCATTCTTGTTGCAGGATTTTGGTACTTCATCACCCACTTCGAAGTCCGTCGTCTCGGCGCTGCCGGCGATCCCGGCTCCTCGCTGACGCTGACCGAGGCCCACGCCGCGCCGGAGTACACCAACACGGAGATGAACAACATCTCCGTCTACAAGCGCGTCGTCCCCTCCGTCGTCAACATCACCGCCGGCACCGTCACCCTCGACTTCTTCATGGGCCTCGTCCCCCAGCAGGACCAGGGCTCCGGCTTCATCCTCGACAAGCAGGGCCACATCCTCACCAACTACCACGTTGTCGCCGACGCGCGAAACATCGAGGTCCAGACCCACGACAAGCACCGCTACCAGGCCCAGGTCATCGGCAAAGATCGCCTCCACGACCTGGCCCTGCTCCAGATCAACGCGCCCAACCTCGTTCCCGCCGTCCTCGCCAGCTCGCGCGATCTCCAGGTCGGCCAGCAGGTTTACGCCATCGGCAATCCCTTCGGCCTCTCCGGCACCATGACCTCCGGCATCATCAGCGCCATTCGCTCCGTGCGCAGCCCTGAAGGCGGCGTGCCCATCGAAAACGCTATCCAGACCGATGCCGCCATCAACCCCGGCAACTCCGGCGGCCCGCTGCTCAACTCCCAGGGCGAGGTCATCGGCATCAACTCCATGATTGCCCAGAACGGCGCTGAGCAGAACGCCGGCATCGGCTTCGCTATTCCCATCGATACTGCCAAAGCCGTCCTCGCCGACATCCAGAAGTACGGCCACTCCCGCCGTCCCTCGCTCGGCGTCGTCACTCTCCCCATCGGCCCCGACCTCGCCGAGCAGATGGGCCTGCCCGCGCAATACGGAGTCCTCATCGAGAGCACCGTCCCCGGCGCCGCCGCCGATCACGCTGGTTTGCATGGCGGCAATCAGGTCGCGTACCTCGGCAACATGCAAATCTCCACCGGCGGCGACCTCATCGTCGCCATCGACGGTCAGGAGATCACCAACTCCCAGGACATCGCCGAAATCATGAACCAGCACCAGCCCGGCGACACCGTCACCGTCACTTTCTTCCGCGGCCGCCGCAAAATGACCGCCCGCGTAACCCTCGGCGAAGCCCACGACCAATCCGCCTGAGTCAAAGAGTCAAACAGCGAGCGGTCCACATCCAATGGCGTGATGACCACCCGCTGGACCGCCGCCCAAATCCCCCTGCAGCAAGGCAAGCTCGCGTACATCACCGGCGCCAACAGCGGCATCGGTTTTCACGCCGCGCTTGAGCTCGCCCGCGCCGGAGCCACCGTCATCCTCGCCTGCCGCGACCAGGCCAGGGCCGAAGCCGCCCGCCAGCGCATTCTCGCCGAAGTTCCCGC
>JBEKIN010000040.1:0-20222 GCA_050011735.1 Acidobacteriaceae bacterium
TGCTGTTGCGCCTGCGCCGTTTCAGCGAGGCCGAGATCGGGCTGGGATTCACCGTGATTCTCGCCGCGGCCTCTCTCACCGCACAGTCGCCCTCCGTCGACGAGACACCGCAAGATACGCTCACAGGCCATCAGGTCGTCGAGCGCGTGGAATGGCGCTGGCCGAGCTTCCACGCGCCCGCGTTCTCGCAGCTGGCGCCGCCGACGCCGCTCAGCGTTGCTGTCCGCGAAGCGACATACACCGGCGGCAGCGTGAGTGACGCCAATGATCGCGCCTGGTCTGAATACAACCACCACTGGGCCGGGCTGATCGTCCTTGCCGCGGGCGCTCTGGCTCTGATTTCGCGCCTGCCAGGACATGGATGGGCGCGGCACTGGCCGCTGCTCTTCCTGGGGCTGTCGATCTTTATCCTGTTGCGCGCCGATCCCGAATGCTGGCCGCTGGGGCCGCGGCCCTTCTGGGCCAGTTTCACCGCACCCGACGTGCTGGAGCATCGCGCCTACGCGGTTCTCATCGCGATTTTCTCCATCTTCGAGTGGGGCGTGCAAACCGGACGGTTCCGCCGGCCGCGCGCTCGCTTTGTCTTCCCCGTATTGTGCGCGGCTGGAGGTGCGCTGCTGCTGACGCACACGCACGCGTTCGGCGAGGGAACCGATGAGGTCTACGCGGGACTCGGCCACACACCGATCGCGCTGCTGGGAGCCGTCGCCGGCTGGGGACGCTGGCTGGAACTGCGGCTCGACGACCGGAATGCCGAGGTTGAGGAGTCGCGCCCGAGGCGAATCGCGGCGTGGATCTGGCCGGCTTGTCTTGTGCTGATTGGGTTGCTGTTACTCAATTACCGCGAATCCTGAAAGGGTTTTGTGGTGGTTTGCTGGGTTATCGTAGAAAGGGTTCAGCTCAGTTTCTTTCGAGGCACAAAGTGGCTTTTTCCCAGCTCCGCCCAACTCTCGCTTGTCTTCTCCTCTTCTTCGCCGCATGTGCTCACAGCCAGCGCCTTTCCGATTCGGCAATTCCGGAACACTACGCGCTGACGCTGACGCCCGATCTGAAGAACGCCACCTTCGCCGGCAGCGAGAAGATCGACGTTTTGTTGAAGCAGCCGTCCGATTCCATCACCCTGAACGCTGCGGAAATTAGGTTCGCGAGCGTAACCGCGGAGGTCAACGGCAAGGAATTGAAAGCCACTGTCACCGAGGATCCGCAAAAGGAACAGGCAACGTTCAGCTTTGGCCACACGTTGCCCGCGGGGCGCACCATGCTCAGCATAAAATACAGCGGCATTCTGAACGACCAGTTGCGCGGTTTCTATCTTTCGAGGACAGCCAAGCGCAACTATGCCGTGACGCAATTCGAGTCCACTGACGCGCGACGGGCCTTTCCCAGCTTCGATGAGCCGGCTTTCAAGGCGACGTTCGATATCACTCTGGTCGTCGACAAGGGTGACACAGTGATCTCGAATACGAACATCGTCTCGGACACGCCTGGCCCGTTAGTGGGAGTACACACCATCCGGTTTGCGACGACGCCGAAAATGTCCACGTACCTGGTCGCGTTTCTGGTTGGCGACTTCCAGTGCGTCTCCGGCGCGAGCGATGGGGTACCGATTCGCGCCTGCGCCACGCCCGACAAGGTGCAATATGGGCGTTTCGCAGTTTCAGCGGCGGAATTTGTTCTGCATTACTACGACACGTACTTCGGCATTCGCTATCCGATGCCCAAGCTCGACATGATCGGCCTGCCTGACTTTGAAGCAGGGGCGATGGAGAACTTCGGCGCGATTACGTATCGCGAGACCGACCTGCTGATCGACGAGAAGACGGCTTCCATCAACGCGAAGAAGGAAGTTGGCGAGGTCGTGGCGCACGAGATGGCGCATCAATGGTTTGGCGATATGGTGACGATGCAGTGGTGGGACAACATCTGGCTCAATGAGGGGTTCGCGACCTGGATGGAAACCAAGCCGGTCGCGGTGTGGCACCCCGAGTGGTACATTCCGCAGGATGACGCCGCCGGACTGAATGGCGTGCTCGATTACGACGCGCAACGCGTGACACGGGCCATCCGCGCAAAGGCGGATACTCCGGATGAGATCAACCAGATGTTCGACGGAATCAGCTACGGCAAAGCGGGGGCCGTGCTGCAGATGACGGAGAACTACGAGGGCGCGGAGACATTCCGCAAGGGCGTGCACAACTACCTGGCGGCGCACATGTTCTCGAACGCCACCGCGGAAGATTTCTGGAACGCGCAGGCGGAGGTGAGCCACCAGCCCGTCGATAAGATCCTCTCGAGTTTTGTCTCGGAGCCGGGTGTCCCGCTGCTGACGTTCGGCAATCCGATGAATGGAACGGTGGAGGTCCGGCAGGATCGATTTTTCCTCGACCCCAGTGTCAAGCCACAGGATCAGCAAACGTGGTCGGTTCCCGTCTGCTTTGCGGCCGGGAATCGTCAACAAAAATGCGTGATCCTCGATTCCGCGCGGGGGTCATTGGCTGTGCCGCAGGGGGGCATCTTTTTCCCTGACGCCGGCGGCGCAGGCTACTATCGCTACGCTTTGCCCGACGACGTGTACGCGAAAGTCGCTGCCAGCGTCGAAACCGCGCTGACTCCTGAAGAACGCATCAGTCTTCTCGGTGATGAGTGGGCGGGGGTCCGCGCGAACAAGGATTCAGTCGGCGATTATCTCAACCTGGTCGCGGCAGTGAAGGACGATGAGAACCCTGATGTCATCGCTGCAATAGCGGGACCGCTTTCTACTATCAACGATCACATCGCGAGTACGCCGGAAGAGCATCAGGCGCTGGCCGCATGGGTCGACCGCACGTTCAAACCGGCTTATCGCCGCCTGGGCCCTCCATCGCAGAGCGAATCGCCGGACAGGATCGGGCTGCGCGCCACGCTCTTCGATTTGTTGGGCGGGGTTGGCCGAGATCCTGACATCATCGCCGAAGCCAGGGCGCTTGCCACGCGCTCTCTCAGCAATCCGGACTCCGTCGAGCCGAGTCTGGCGCGGGTGGCCACCGATATTGCCGCGAGCAATGGCGATGCGGCCTTGTTCAACGAGCTGCAGCGCACTTTTGAAACGGCAACCGATCCCCAGAGACAGGAAGATGCGCTGCACCTTCTCGCCCGGTTCCGTGATCCGGAACTGCAGCGGCGCTCGCTCGAGTATGCCGTTTCCGGGAAGGTACGCAATCAGGACGCTACCTTCCAGCTGTTGATTCCGATGCGCGATCCGGAAACGCGCGACGAAGCTTGGGATTTCATACGCCAGAACTGGGGCAAGGTGCAGGCACAGTTCACTACGGCGATGGGCGGTTACCTGATCAGCGGCACCGGCTCCTTCTGCAGCGCGGAAAAGCGCGGCGAAGTCGATCAATTCTTCGCTTCGCATCCTGTGGCGGCCTCGAGCCACTCGCTGCAGCGGGCGAAGGACGATATCGACGCGTGCATCGAGCTGCGCTCCGATCAGGAGCCGAAGCTGGCGGAGTGGGTCGCGACGCTGAAGCCGATTGAACATGCGTCGGCGGCCGCGGCCGACCGCGAGTGAACCTGATTGGGTACTGAGCGCGGCTCTCCGCCTCTTCGATAATGGATTGTGGCCGTCGCGCGCAAAGCAGATCTGAAGAAGCCCAGGCCGGGCAATTCGGGGTTGGGCAATCCGGGACTGATTCAGGAGTATGTTGTCTACCTGCGCGTGGAGAAGGGGCTGCGCCCGCTCTCCTGCGAGGCCTACGAGCGCGACCTGCTGCAGTTTGCCGAGTTTCTGGGGAGTGAATCCACGACTTTGCTGGATGGAAACCAGGCGCTGGTCGCGGGGTTCCTGAAGCATCTGGCGAAGCATGGCGTGGAGTCACGTTCGGCAGCGCGCAAGCTCTCGTGCCTGCGCGGTTTCTATCGGTGGCTGCTGCTCGACAGGCGGATTCACCGCGATCCCACGCTGAATCTCGAATCACCGTCAACGTGGAAGGTGCTTCCCAAATCGCTGGCAGTTGCGGAGGTCGCCTCGATGCTGGATCGTGCCGCGATGGCCGCGGACCTTCCGCAGGCGGGTGCCACCGCGCTTCGCGATCGCGCCATTCTGGAGCTGCTGTATGCTGCGGGGCTGCGCGTCTCGGAACTGACGGGGCTGAACGTCGCCGATCTTTCGCTTGATGCCGGGCGCGCGCTGGTGCGCGGCAAGGGAGACAAGGAGCGGATCGTTCCGCTGGGGCGCGCATCGATCCAGGCGCTCGAAGAGTATTTGAAGAATGGGCGTCCGGCGCTGGAGAAAGAATCCTCGAGCTGGCTTTTTTTGTCGGCGCGAGGGCAGCCACTTGGCCGCGGCTGGGTATGGCATCTGGTGAAGCAGAGCGGGAGCGCCGCCAGTCCGCACATGCTGCGCCACAGCTGCGCCACTCATATGGTGGAGAGGGGAGCGGACCTGCGCACGGTTCAGACGCTGTTGGGCCACGCTGACATCGCCACAACGCAGATCTACACGCACCTGGCGTTGGGACGGCTGAAGGCCGTGCATCGGGAGCATCATCCGCGCGCGAAGCGAGTGGCGCGATGAGCGGGTCGAAGACGAGGACGCAGATCGCGAAGAAGCCGGCGATCGAACGTTATGTCGACGATTTTCTATCGATGCTGGCGCATGAGCGGAATGCCAGTCCGCACACAGTCCGCGCTTATGAGCGCGAGCTGCACGATTTTGCGGGGTTTGTGGTCGCGAGGCTGAGCGCGAAGTTTGCGGTCGATCACATCGAGCATCAGCATATCCGCGCCTATCTCGGAGAACTGTATGGACGGGGCTTGTCGAAGGCTTCCGTTGCGCGGGCGCTGGCGGCGATTCGGTCGTGGTTCAAATGGCTCGCGCGGCAAGGGATGGTGGAACAGAGTCCGGCCGCGCAGGTCGCTACACCGAAGCTGCCGAAACATCTGCCGCGGGTGCCGACGATCGAAGAGATGAACCGTGTGGTGGAAAGCGCCGCCGACGAAGCCGCAGCCTGGCCTGAGCGCGATCGCGCAATCTTCGAACTGCTCTATGGCTGCGGTATTCGCAACGCGGAACTGGTGGGCATCGACCTCGGCGATATTCACTGGGCGAACGAGGCGATTCTGGTGCGCGGCAAGGGACGGAAGGAACGCTACGTTCCGCTGGGCGATGCGGCGGCGCAGGCGCTGCGGGCTTATCTGCCGCTGCGCGAACAAAAGCTCAACGGGGCAGGGAAGACGACGGCAGCTCTGTTGCTCAATCTGCGGCTGCGCGGCGATGGGCGGCTCACCGCCCGCAGTGTTGGGCGCATCGTGAAACACATCGCGCTGGCGCACGGGCTGGCGGCGGATGTCCATCCGCACACACTGCGACATGCCTTTGGCACGCACATGCTGGAGGAGGGGGCAGATCTGAGGGCGATCCAGGAGCTGCTGGGGCATGAGCGGCTCTCCACAACGCAGCGATACACGCAGCTGACGGTCGGGCAGGTGGCCGAGGTCTACGATCGCACCCATCCGAGAGCCAAATAAGGGACCAGAAGAGGGGCGAAGAGAGGGCGAAATGGGGAGTGATCGCGCCGATTCCTGCCGAGGTTTTTCATTTCCTGCCGATTTTTGGTGCGATATTCTTGCCTTCCTATGGCTTCGACGGTCTGGAAAGGCTACATTTCGTTCGGGTTGATCTCGGTGCCGATCCGTTTGTTTGTTGCCGCGCGCGAGAACCACATCAGCTTCAACCAGGTTCACCAGGTGTGCGGCACACGCATCAAGCAGCAGATTTACTGCCCGCACTGCGAGCGGGTGGTGGAGCGCAGCGAGATCGCCAAGGGCTATCCCATCGACAAAGAGAATTTCGTGCTCGTCTCGAACGAGGAACTGAAGGCCCTCGAAGCGCAGTCGTCGGAGACGATGGAGATCGTGCAATTCGTGAACCTGCCCGATGTCGATCCGCTTTATTACCAGACCTCGTACTTCAGCGTGGCCGAAGATCCTGGACGCCGTGCGTACTCGCTGATCCACAAGGGCATGCAGCAGCTGAAGCTAGGCGCGATCGCGAAGATCACACTGCACCAGCGCGAACAGATTGTGATGATCCGGCCCTTCGAGAAGGGGCTGGTGTTGCACACGCTGTATTACCCGGAAGAAATTCGCGCGGTCGCCGAATACGACAATCAACCGGAAGTGGAAGTGCAGAAGGCGGAAGTTGAGCTGGCTGAGCAGTTCATGAAGCAGCTCACCGGAGAATTTCATCCTGAGAAGTTGAAGGACGAATATGAGGGCCGCGTCGAACAACTGATCGAGAGTAAGCAGGGCCAGGCGGAAGCGCCGTCGAAGCAACCGAAGCGCAAGCTGGCGCCGGTGATCGACCTGATGGAGGCGCTGCGGAAGAGCATGGGACAGCCCCCCGAGGTTAAGGGAACGGCTGCGGCGAAGAAGCCGCCGCAGAGAGCCGCGGCTCAGCGGAAGAGACGAGAAGGCTGAAGGTCTGCCAGAGGCCAGCGAAAAGCGAGCTAGTGGCGAGCTAAGAGCCAGCCAGAAGCGAGCGCTTCCGTCAGCTCTGAACTTTCCGAGTGGGCGGCAAAATCTTCTCGATTAAATCGGAGATTTCAGCGGCGCTACGTCCGCGGACAACAATGGTCTTGCTGCGCGCGTGCTGACCACCGGCGATCTCGATCGCCGACCGCGGCGTTCCCAGCACATCGGACAGGAACTCGATGAGAGCAGCGTTGGCCCGTCCTTCGACCGGCGGCGCATGCAGCGCGATTTTCAGCGCCGCGTCGTCGCCCTCGCCCATCACGCCGACGATTGCCGTGTGGCTGGCCCGCGGCGTCACGCGCACCCTGAACCTGACGCCGTCCCGGATGTCGCGTATGGCAATAGGCATCGTCACCTGGCTGGTGGGCGCTCGCCGAACAGCGCGGTCCCGATGCGCACCAGGGTCGAGCCTTCTTCAACGGCGATCTCGAAGTCTCCTGACATCCCCATGGAGAGCTCTTGAAAATCGATGCGCGGATTCTCGCGCGCGAGGGTGTCGCGCAGCACGCGCAACTGCCGGAAGCAGGCCCGCGCGGTTTCCGGGTTTTCGTCAAACGGAGCAATGGTCATGAGCCCATGCATCGTGAGGTGCTCGAGACTGGGCAGCCGTTCGAGCAGGGGTCGCAACTCAGCGCTGTCGGGCTCGATCCCAGATTTGGCTGGCTCCGCGCTGAGTTTAATCTCGAGCAGGACAGGGAGCTTTTTGCCCAGTTTTCCAGCAGTGTCGTTCAGACGCTCCGCGAGCCGCAGCGAATCCACGCTGTCGATCCCCGAAAAAATCTCTGCAGCGCGCGCCGACTTGTTCGACTGCAAATGGCCGATGAGGTGAACTTCTGCGTCGGAAACGCCGAGCTCTTGAATGCGGGGCCGTTTGGCCTCGAACTCCTGCACGCGATTTTCGCCAAAGAGCGTCAAGCCCGCGCGCACCGCTTCGGCCAGGGTCTCGGCGGAATGCGTTTTGGAAACCGCCATCAGCCGCACTTGCTCGCAAGACCGGCCAGCGCGATGGCACGCTGCCGCGATGCGCTCTTCCGCGCTCTGCAACCGATCAGCGAACGAACTCACGCTTCTATCGTAGGCGAAGCGGCTCGGAGAAACCGATGCGCTGGTGCCTGCAGTCACGTTTATCTTTTACAAACTCTCGTAACTGATGGCCAACTTCGTAAAAGACCCAGGCATCTTCGATGACAACGCAGGGAGGGGTCGCGAAAAGCGTCCTGCAAAGACGATGCGCTCAGTGGTTCTGATCCATGGTTTGCTGAAGGGCATGGGACGCGAAACGCCCTGCGAGATGCTGGCGATGCGGGAGCCGGCTTCCGAAACGAGTCCCGCCGTTTACTCCCGGTGCTGCGTCATTGATGCGCCGCTGGACCTGCCTGACGGTATCTACGCCGTCACATTCGGCGGTTCTGTAGTCGCTGCCAGGAAGGAGGCCGGATTGTGGCTCCCCGAGGGCGCCACGAGTCCTCTGCAAATCGAGCCTCGGGAGAATCGACCCCGTGGTTCGTCCGAGATTGAGGAAGTCATCGAGATCCTGCCGCTCCTGAAAAACGACCACGTGGCGTGACGGGGAAGACTACGCTTCGGCATCCTGCAACAAGAGATTCATCTGTTCCAGAAGCTCGTCGCGGAGGCGATGGAGTTCCTTGACCTCGCTTTCGGCATTTCCATTTAGCCACGGCGCGTCAGGAGCCGCTGTTCGCTCGGCGCGTTCATGGATTTGCCGATGGAGCCGATCGACCTGGTCAAAGGTGGTGGTGGCCCCGAGGGGGCTGGACCGTTCGCTGTCGAGCCAGCGGCCAAAGCTGCAGCGATGCGGATCGAGCATTGGCGGCACGCGGCGTACGCCCAACAGGTAGGAGGCCATGGCCGCAATCCAAGCGCGATGGGCGACGGCTGCGTGGACCAGGGAGCGCTTGCGCGGCGCAACGGCTGCGACATGCGCCCAGGCCGGATCGGGATTCCAGGCCGCGGACCAGGCGGGCAAGTCCTCCCCCGGCATAGGCCAGGCAATCCCATTTCCTTGTCCGAAGACACAACCGAGCTGCAGCAGGAGGCGGCCGTGGTCCACCGTCTCCACGCCCTCCGCAATCGCCACGCGATCGAAGGCGGTCGCCAGGCCGAGGACGCCTTCCAGGATATTCAAGTCCTCCGGATCGTCGAGCACGTCGCGCACGAAACTCCGGTCGATTTTGAGCAGATTGACAGGGAGACGCCTGAAGTAGGTGAGCGAGGAGTAGCCGGTGCCAAAGTCGTCGAGAGCGATCGAGACGCCGAGCTCACGGCACGCCGCCAATACATGGGAGATCTGCGCCACGTCGCGCAACGCGCTGGTTTCGAGTATCTCCAGTTCCAGGCAGGAGGGGCGAACGTTGGGGTGCGCGGAAAGGAGGGTTCGCAGACGATCGACGAACCCGGGCTGTTGCAGATGATGGGCCGCGATATTGACACTCACGGGAATCATGAGTCTTGCGGCATTCCAGCTCTCCAGCTGCGCCAGGGCCTTGCCGATCACCCACTCGCCGATGCGGTCGATGAGTGAATGGTTCTCGATAACGGGCAGAAATAACGCGGGCAGCAGGCGTCCGCGGGTGGGATGATCCCAGCGAATCAGGGCTTCGGCGCCAACCACGGCGCCGGTGCTCATGTTCACGCGAGGCTGGTAGTAAAGGACGAATTCGCCGGTTACCAGGGCGCGGCGGATTTGCTCGATGTCTTCGTGGAACGCGCGGATGGTGATGTCGCGGGTGGGATCGAAGATCTGATAACGATTCTTTCCCGCGAGCCTGGACTGATACATGGCTTGACCCGCCTGGCGGAGCAGTTGGTCGGCGTCAATCTCCTCGGTCTGCGGATAAAAGACCACGCCGATGCTCACGGAGACCTGAACGCTGGCGTCGCCGCATTCTTCGGGCTGCGACGCGCAGGCAAGCAGACTCTCGAGAATGGGCCGGGCCGCATCCATGTCGGGCAGATCGAGCAGAACGGCAACGAACTCGCCGCCGCCGATACGGGCCAGGGTATCGGTCTCGCCCAGCACCTGCTTCATACGGCGCGCCACACCCATCAGCAGCTGGTCTCCGGCCTCCTGACCGTATTGATCGTTGACGGCGCGGTAGCTGTCGAGATCCACACAGGCTACGGCCAGCATTTGTCCGCGGCGATGCGCCTGGGCCATAGCCTGCTGCAGACGGTCGGTGAGCAGCACGCGATTGGGGAGATTGGTAAGCGCGTCGAACTGAGCCATACGCTCCAGCTGGCGCTCCTGCTCCCTGGCCTGGGTCACGTCAGAGAAGAGAGCCACGTAATGCTGAACTTTGGAGGCGCGGTCATAGACAGCGCTGATGGTCAGAGTCTCGGGAAAGATCCTGCCGTCTTTGGCCTTATTCCATACTTCGCCGGACCAGTAGCCGTTTTTGAGCAGCGCACGCCACAGGTCGCTGTAGAACGCCTCGCTCTGGCGGCCGGACTTCAGGATACGGGGATTGCGGCCGAGAACTTCTGCGCGGCTGTAGCCGGTGATGCGTGTGAACGTGTCATTCACGTCGAGGATGGCGCCGTGAGGGTCGCAGATGACGATGCCCTCGCGAGCGTTGGTAAAGACGCTGGCGGCAAGCTGAAGGTTCTCTTTGTCCTTCTTCTGCTGGGTAATGTCCTCGGTGAAGATGACAATGCCACCGATGCCGCCGTCCGCAGTCCGCCAGGGATGGATCTCCCAGCGGAGCCACTGGATGGAGAAATCCGGGCGGAGGAAGCGGTCCTCGTCGCAGTACAGGTCTTCCCCTGCCAGCGCGCGGCGATGCAGCGCCTTCCAGCGATCGGGAATCTCGGGAAACACATCGTAGTGAGAGCGGCCGATCACGTCGGCGTTGAGGCCGAAATCGTGAGCCCAGCGGCGGCTGATCGCGAGGTAGCGCATGTCGCGATCAAACATGGCCAACGCAGCCGGGGCATGTTCGATGAAGAGGTGGAAAACCTCTCTGCTCTCGTTCAGCTTGTGTTTCGCGTCGGCCGCCCGTGTGGCATCGGGGCGAAGGCCGAAGAGACTGTGAATTTCGCCGTCATTCGTCTTGAACGGGTACCGGCGGCTATCGATCCAGCGATTTGGGCTGTCGTTTGTCTCCAGGCGCTGGATTTCGCTGGTGCTGTGCCCCTCGATCGAGGCCTTCTGATCCATCCGGCATAGGGTATCGCCACGAAACTCGGGGTACATCCTCCTGATTGCGTCGACATATGTATGATCAGGATTCCTGAGGTACACGGATTCGTTGGCGCGATCCATCGGTGCCTGCACGCTGTCGATGGCACTGCGAATAGCTGGATTAACGCCGCCGGTTGGGCCTCCCAGAACAAGGTCGAGGATGACGGCATCGCTCTCAGCTGCACGTGCTTTGGAATAGTCAGCACGGAGGCAGCGAAGTTTGCCATCCGCGTGCCGGATGCGAATGCTTGCTGATCCGGAGGGACGCGATAAGTCAGGGGAAAGGAACGAATTAAGGAGATGGATATCTGAGGGGTGAACTCGATCCCGAAGGCAGATACCGGAAGATAGCCACTCCTGGGCAGGAAAGCCGGTCAATGATTCTATGGAGTCGCAGGCCGAAAGGACGAGCGGCGGATCGCCGAGAGAAATGCGCACTCTTGCCTGGTTGGTTTCGCTCTGCATGGTGGGTTGCCTCTCGGAGGATACCCACGCCCTACAGCAAGTCGTCAAGATATATCTAAGGTAGGAGAGTTCAATCAGGCTCTGGGAGTAACTTACTTAGGTGGTGGTCCTAAAGTTATGTTCATTATTCCATGGAAGTGAGTGCGCTGTGCCGTTCCCGAAACGGGAACGATGGTACTGTTCCCTCTCCTGTGGAAATTCTTTGGAGGAGAGCCACGAAAGAAGGCAGCGCAAGGCGAATTTTGAACCGATTGCAATGTGGAAGCGACAATACTTAGAGAGGTAATCCCCCATGATTGCCGTTGCAAAAGTTGATAGGGTAGGGATGGAGGAGATGTCGTTGATGTCACTGCAGGAAGGGCCGACGGTGCGCTTGAGCTTTGAGGAGTTCCGCGGCGCCGTTCTTTCTCCGGCGCCGCACGTAGCGGTCTTCGACTGCGACGGCACGCTCTGGAGTGGCGACGCCGGTCTCGGCTTTATGACGTGGTCGATGGAGGCGGGGCTGCTCTCGCGCGACGCCAGCGCGTGGATCGACGCTCGCCACCGGCTTTACCGGCAGGGCGAAGTTTCTGAGGTGACGATCTGCGGCGAGATGGTGCAGGTTTACGCGGGACTTCGGGACGACGAGTTGCGCCGCGCGGCTGCCCGCTACTTTACCGCGCATGTCGAGGCGCAGATCTTTCCCGAGATGCAGTCTCTGGTCGCCGATCTGCGGGTGGGTGGAACGGATATCTGGGCGGTCAGTTCCACCAACAACTGGGTCATCGAGGAGGGGGTGAGGCGGTTCGGTATCGGCCCCGAGCGCGTGCTGGCCGCATGCGTACGCGTGAAGGACGGGCTCATCTCCAGCGATCTGATCGACGTGCCAACCGACGAGGGTAAGGCCGAGGCATTGCGACGCGCCGGCATTCCGTCGCCCGATGCGGTCTTTGGTAATTCCATCCACGACACCGCCATGCTGGAGATGGCCAAGCGCGCGTTTCCCGTCAACCCTTCGCCGGCTTTGGTGGAAGTTGCGGCCCAGCACGGCTGGAAAATCTTTTATCCGGATGCAGTGCTGGCCGATCACACCAAGTAACCCGTGAGAATCGCATCGCTGCAGCCGAGCATCAGCATTATCCTCGACCGGCTCGACCGTCTCGACAGCCTTGTCGCCTGTACCCGCTACTGCCTCGCCGCTGTGCCCGCGCTGCGCGGGCGACCGCTGACCATCGTGCGCGACTCCTGGTCCGCGTCGGCAGAAGAATTGTTCCCTGTCCGGCCCGACCTCGTTATTGCGTCGGTCCCCTACCGGAACGAATCGCTCGCGGCCATCCTGAAGGCCGGATGCCCGGTTTTGGCGCTAGCTCCGCATTCCCTGGCTGACATCGAGCAGGACATCCGCCTGATCGGGGCCATCGCCCAGGCCGGCGACACGGCCGAAGAGACGCTTGCCAGGATGCGCTCCGACCTCTCTGACGTGCGCCGGCGAGCGGCCGAGCTGTCCAACAAACCGCTGGTCTACTGCGAGGAGTGGGGTAAGCCGCTGATCCACTCGCAGCACTGGGTCAGAGAGCTGGTCGAGACAGCGGGCGGCGTGTTTCTGGGCGAGCCGGGTGCGGTGACCACCACGGAGGCCGTGGCTAAGGCCAACCCGGACGTCATCCTCGCCGCCTGGTGCGGCGCCGGCGAACGGGTTCCGCTGGAGAAGCTGGCCCGCCGCCCGGGCTGGGGTCAAATCCGTGCCGTACGGAACGGCCGGCTGTACTGTATCGCCGACGAGTTGCTGAACACCCCAGCGCCCACGCTGGTCGATGGCCTGCGCGCCATCGCCTCCGCGCTGCATCCTGACGTTTTCGGTCCAACCGGCGGGATTCGTGTCCTGGACCGGAGTCGAACCACTTCCACCTGCGTCTAAACTGTGGGGCGATATGGGGGATACCGCACAAAACGGCAGGGACCAGAAGACGCTCCGCTTCGTGGCGGCTGGACTCATTCTGCGCGGCGGCGAGGTCCTGATCTGCCAACGCAAGGCCGGTTCACCCATGGGCCTCAAGTGGGAGTTTCCCGGCGGCAAGATCGAGGCGGGAGAGTCGCCGGAGCAGGCACTGCGGCGCGAACTGGACGAGGAACTCGGCATCCAGGCCTCGATTGGCACGCGCATCGCCCATTTGCGCCATACCTACCGCAACGGCGGCGCTGTCGATCTGCAGTTCTTCGCGGTGCACAATTTTGAGGGCGAGCTGGTCAACCACATCTTTGAAGATGTGCGCTGGGCTCCGCTGCGCGATCTGCCGGAGTACGACTTTCTTGCGGCCGACCGCGACCTGGTGCGCGATCTGGCAGCGGGGAAGCTGCTCTAGGGTTCCGGATTCGCGGAGTATTCCTCGTCCGTGACGTGCTGCAGCCAAACCACGTCGGTGCCACGCTCGTCGGCCTCCTGAATGGCCAGATGCACCATGGTTCGTCCAGGTGCGGCGCCATGCCAGTGCACCTCGCCGGCCTCGATCCAGACCGTGTCGCCGGAATGGATTTCGTGTGACGGCTCGCCCTTGAGCTGGACTCGGCCAACGCCCGACAGAACATGCAGCGCCTGCCCCGTCGGATGGGTGTGCCATGCGGTTCGCGCGCCGGGTTCGAAGGAGACGCGGGCGGACTTGAATCGGGCGGGCGCACCCGCGGTGACGACCTCGTCGATCCACACGGTACCGGTAAACCAATCGGCGGGGCCCTTGCGGCAGGTTCGCATTGTGTCGGTGAGGATCTTCATATTCACTCCCCCCAGGCGATGAGCGTTCTTAATGATGACCTGGCCGTAGCTGCTGCACCATCAGAATGAGCGAGAGGGCGCTGACAATGATGGCCGTCAACCACGCAATCGCGTTGAACCAGTGAGAATTCACGTGTTCCCCCATCAGGTCTTTGCGATTGATGAGCAGCAGCATCAGAACGATCACCACGGGCAGCAGTATGCCATTCAAAGTCTGCGATTCGATCGACCATTTGATGAGGGGGAAGTTGGGGATCAGGACCACCGCTGCGCCGCCCGCGATCAGTAGCGTGTACAGCCAATAGAAGAAGGGTGCTTCGTGGAAGCGCTTATCCACGCCCGACTCAACACCCAGGCCCTCGCAGACCACATACGCGGTCGAGAGCGGCAGCACGGATGCGGCAAAGAAGCCGGCGTTGAAGAGGCCGAAGGAAAACAGAATGAAAGCGTACGAGCCGGCCAGGGGCTTCATGGCTTCCGCTGCATCCGCCGGCTCCTGAATGGCTCCCAGGCCATGCACGTAGAGCGTCGCGGCGCAGGCCACGATGATGAACCACGCCACCACGTCGGTGAAAATGGAGCCGACGATCACATCGACACGCGAGCCGGCATAGCTTTTGGCGGTCACGCCTTTCTCCACAATCGACGACTGCAGGTAGAACTGCATCCAGGGCGCGATGGTGGTGCCGATGACGCTGACCACCATGAAGACATAGCTTGAATCGCGCAGGACTGACATGCGCGGCACCCTGATGGTTGCGGCGATGGCCGCGTGCCAGCCCGGATGCGCCAGCACTCCGGCGATGATGTATGTGAAGTAAAACATCGACGCGAAGAGAAAGATTTTCTCGACGCTTTTGTAGTCGCCACGAACCGCCAACAGCCAGACGAGAGCGCTGCAGATCGGAACTGAGATGTACTTGGAGACGTGAAAGAGCTGCAGGCTGCCCGCAATCCCGGCGAATTCGCCGATGACGTTGCCGAAATTCACCAGCACCAGCAGGACCATGATGATTACCGTGATGCGAAGCCCGAATTCCTCGCGAATCAGGTCGCTCAGTCCCTTGCCGGTCACGGCACCCATGCGGGCGCACATTTCCTGGACGACGATGAGCGCCAGGGTCACCGGAATCATGGTCCACAGCAGGGTGTAACCGAACTGGGCCCCGGCCTGCGAGTAGGTGAAGATGCCGTTGGGATCGTTGTCGACATTCGCCGTGATAAACCCCGGACCGAGCACGGCAAGGAAGAGCAGTATCCGGGTTCTCCAGTGCTTCAGCATGTCGGTGCAATCTCAATTCGCGGGATGCCGAGCCTGCCGGCCCGGGATAGCAGAGGAGCAGCGAAACCCCAGTGTAGGCGACGAGGCGCGATTTGTGTGAGGCGATTTGCCCGCAGGTTTCGATGGTCTGCGCGCCTCGACGAAGAGCTTTCTGTAGACTGAAATCCAGCATGATTTCAAGCCGGTTTCGTCGACGCGAATCGCCTGCATTTCTCCTCACTCTGGCCTTTTTCGCAGCCCGCCTGTTGTGGTTGTCTCCCCCCGCGGACGCCCAGGGCACGCGCCTGTGGAGCGAATCGCGCTTTGAGGAACTCGAACGCGGCACGCCCAATGGCGTGGCCGTCACCAGTGACGGCCATCTCGTCCCCGGGCCGGAAAGCAAGGCGATCCTCACTACGCCTTCCACCTATGTCTGGTCGGTCGCGGCCGATCATGAGGGGAATGCATACCTGGCGACCGGAACTCCGGCGACCGTTCTGCGAGTTGGGCCGGATGGGAAATCGACGACGTTGTTCACCACGCGCGACATGAGCGTGCAGGCGGTGCGGGTCGGGCCCGACGGCGCCGTCTACGCGGCCACGCTGCCCTCGGGGAAGATCTACAGGCTCGATCCACATGCGGAAAACAAGACTGACGAGACGGCCACGGTGGTATTCGACCCCGCCGGAACACAGGAAAAGCCGAGATACGTCTGGGATATGGCTTTCGATTCGCGGGGCCGTCTCTACATCGCCACCGGCGCACCGGCGGCCATCTACCGCGTGACCGGCGGCGGCACGGGGAACAACCCGAGCAAAGCGGAGCTGTTCTACAAAAGCGATGAGGAGCACATCCGCTCCATCGCATTCGACAAGTCCGGCGACCTTATCGCCGGCTCGGACGGCACCGGCCTCGTCTATCGCATCGATCCCACCGGCAAAGCATTCGTCCTGTACGACGCGCCCAAGAAGGAGATCACCTCGGTCATTGTCGCGCCCGACGGCACCATCTACGCCGCCGGCGTAGGTGAGAAGGGCAGGAACAATCTGCCGCCACTGCCGGTCACCGGGCAGGTGACTGCGACGATCACGATCATCACGCCGGGGTCCGTGCAGGCCTTCAACGGAAACACGCTGATCCCGGAGGGCTCGGAGCTCTACGAGATTCCGCATGGGGACGGTCCACCGCGCAGGATATGGGGCGGTCACGATGACATCGTCTACTCGCTGGGGTGGACGTCTGACGGCGTGCTGGCGGCCACCGGCAATCGTGGTCGCATCTACCGCATCCACGACGACGGCACATGGGCCGACGTTGCGCATCTCGAAGCCTCGCAGGTGACCGGATTCGCCGAATCGGCCAACGGCCTTTACGTCAGTACTGCCAACTCGGGCAAGGTGTTCCTGCTGGGCCACGGCGAATCCGCCGAAGGGACCTACCTCAGCGAAGTTTTCGACGCCGGCGCCTTTGCGCAATGGGGGCGTGCGGAAGTCGAGCTGGGTGCGACGCCGCAGACTTCGATTCAGATGTATGCTCGGGCCGGGAACATCGAGAATCCGCAGCGTGCCTGGGGCGACTGGAAGCAGTTGACGCCCAACACCGGCGCCATCGGCATCGACTCATCGCGGTTCATGCAATGGAAGTTGGTGGAGCATCCGGGCAGCGTGGTGGGCGCAGTCGCCATCAACTACCTGCCGGTGAACCTGCCGCCGATGGTGGATGAAATCGTGGTGGCGCCGGGCGCGCGAGCGAACTTCATCCAGCAGCAGCCGGGCCAGCCTCAACAGATCACCGTGAATTTTCCTTCTTCCCAGAATTCCGGAATCAACTTCGGTCAGGAGCCGGGACGGGAACCTCTGCAGGCGGTCCGGGACCGCAGCGCTGTCACGGTGCGCTGGGCAGCGCACGACGATAACGGTGATGAGCTGAGCTTCGCCCTCTATTACCGTGGGGAAGGCGAGCATAACTGGCAGTTCCTGCGCGACCACATCCGGGAGCGCTTCTATTCCTTCGACTCGTCGCAACTGCCCGACGGCCATTACCGCATCAAGGTCGTCGCCAGCGACGCGCTCTCGCATAATCCCGGCGAAGCGCTCACCGGCGAACGGGTCAGCGACGAGTTCGTCGTCGACACAACGCCGCCGGTGGTCACCGGCCTGGAGGCTCATCTCGCCGGAGGCAAGATTCACGCCTCGTTTACCTCGGCTGACGCCACCTCGCCTGTCACCCACGCGGAGTATTCGATCGATGCGGGCCGCTGGCAGTATGTTGCGCCGGTGGGCGGGATTGCCGACTCGCTGACCGAGCAGTTCGAGTTCGACGCGCCTGTGCCCGCGCCGCGGCCAGACGCCGATCCGGCTGTCAACCGAAGTGAACACGTCATTTCGATCCGCGTCTTTGACCGCTACGACAATGCTGTGACGGTGAAAGCAGTGGTGCACTAATGGGGATTCCAGCAAGGCTCTGATATGCGCTTCGAGCTCTTTGTCGCTGCACGCTATCTCAGGGCGAAACGCCGCCAGGCCGTCATCGGCGTCATTACCTGGATCTCGATCGCCGGAGTCGCGGTCGGGGTTGCTTCGCTGATCCTCGCGCTGGCCATCACCAACGGCACGCGGCGCGATCTGCAGGACCGCCTCCTTAGCTCCACTTCGCATGTGGATCTGATGCGTACCATGAGCGACGGCATTCGCGACTGGCGTCCGCTGGTGGATCGGCTGCGGCGCGTTCCCCACGTGGTCGCCACAGCGCCCGGGCTCTATGAACCGGTGCTGATTTCCCGCAACGGCGCGCGTGCCGGCGGCGCCATGCTGAAGGGCATCATTCCCGCGGAGGAGCGTACGGTTTCCGATATGCTCGCCGACCTCAAAGCGGGCAGCATCGCGCCTCTCAGCGAGGCTTCGAACTCCGAAGATCAATATGGTTCGCCCACGCCGCCCATCGTTATCGGCACCGATCTCGCCGACTCCATCGGTGCAAGCCTGAACGACGTCGTGATGGTCACCAGCCCCCAGGGCGACCTGACTCCCTACGGGGTCGTTCCCAAGTACCAGCGCTTTCGGGTTGTGGGGATTTTTCACTCGGGTTTCTATCAGTACGATTCCAGTTTTGGTTTCATCCGCCTCTCCGACGCGCAGAGGCTCTTCGGCGAGCCCGACCTGGTCTCGATCATTTCTTTCCGCGTCGACGATCTCTACCGCGCCAACGTGATCGGCGACGAGATCGAGAACGCCGCCGGCCCGGGCTTCACGACTACGAACTGGATGGAACAGAACCGCGAGCTTTTTCGCGCACTCAAGCTCGAACAGATCGTTACTTTCATCGTAATCGGGCTCATCGTCTGCGTCGCGGCACTGAACATCCTGATCGCCCTCACCATGATGGTGATGGAGAAGACGAAGGACATCGCGGTTTTGCTGTCGATGGGGGTGCAGCCCGGTCAGATTCGTCGCATCTTTCTGTTTCAGGGCCTGCTGATCAGCGTGATCGGTACAATCATTGGCCTCATTCTCGGATACGTTCTCGCCTGGGCCGGCGGCCATTACCGCTTCATCCATCTTTCAGCGGACGTCTATTCTCTGGACTATCTCCCCTTCGCGCCGCGCATCCTACATGGCGTGATCGTGACGGCCTTGTCGCTGGGGGTCTCGCTGCTGGCGACGCTCTACCCGTCCAGCTCGGCGGCGCGCGTTCTGCCCGCCGAGGCGTTGCGCTATGAGTGATCAGGGAGGAGTGATTGCAGGTATGAAGCGCAAGGCCGTAATCGCCGCGCTGCTCTGCCTGCTGGCTACGCCGCCGCTCTGCTTTGCCTGGTCTTTTCTCACCCACGAGACCATCATCGACATGGTGTGGGAGTCGGGCATCAAGCCGGTACTCCTCAAAGATTATCCGGATACGACCCCGGACCAACTCCGCATGGCGCACGCGTACGCCTACGGCGGCTCCGTGATTCAGGACGCCGGCTACTATCCCCTCGGGAGCCCGTCGTTCAGCGACCTGACGCACTACGTGCGCACCGGGGACTTCATCGCCAACCTCATCCGCGAGGCCCACAACGTGAACGAGCTGGCCTTCGCACTGGGAGCGCTCTCACATTATGTCGGCGACACGATGGGCCACCTGGATGCGGTGAATCCCGCGGTCGCGGTCGAGTTTCCAGACCTCGCTCGGAAATACGGCCCGGTTGTCACCTACGAGCAATCACCCCACGCCCACGTCCGCACCGAGTTCGCCTTCGACGTCGACCAGCTCGGCCACTCCCGTTTTGCGCCGGCTGCGTATCTCAGCCACGTTGGCTTCAAGGTTTCCCGGGAACTTCTGGAGCGCGCCTTCTACGTCACCTACGGTCTCTCCCTGAGCAGCGTGATCGGGAACGAATCGCACGCGATCAGCAGCTACGACTGGTCCGTCCGGGTGCTTCTGCCCCGCGTTGCCTACGCCGAAGTGCTGCTGCACCGCAAGAGCTTCCCACCCGACGGAGACCTTTCCGGCCTTCCCGAGTTCGAGCGGCGTCTGAAGGAAACATCCGCGCGCAACGGATGGGAGTCCTTTCGCAAACACAAACCCAGCTTTACCACTCGGGTCTTCGCGGTTCTCATCGCGATTACGCCCAAGGTGGGAGTCCTTTCCGACCTCGCCATCCGCGGCCCCGACCGGGATTCGGAAGAAAAATACATCGAGGGCGTCAACCAGTCCGCCGACCGGTATCTCCAACTGCTCGGGGTGATCGCGGACAAGGGTCACGACGCCTTTTCCGTCCCCGATCTCGATCTCGACACCGGCTACGCCACCCGCCCTGGTCCTTACCGTCTTACCGATCAGACCTACGCGAAACTGCTCGCTCGCGTGACCTCCGCCAACGCGATGCCGCCCATCGGGCTACGACAGAACATTCTTGCCTTCTACTCCGATCCCAACGCGCCCATCGAGACAAAGAAGCATCCTCGGCAGTGGAAGAAGGTTGAGCAGGAGCTCATCGTTCTCCGCGATATGCCCACTACGCGCACTCCGAATGCGAAGTGAACGCCGGG
>JBEKIN010000041.1:0-20042 GCA_050011735.1 Acidobacteriaceae bacterium
CGACTGTGTTCGGACGGGTAAGCCAGCCTCTGAGGTCCGCGATCCGAGAATACCTTCGCGGTGGTCGCAGGATCCGGAAGCTGGGGCTATTTTTCGCGCAGTGATGGGGACGGCTCCGGCAGAAGATTACGCACCGATCGCTGCGGCGTGGGATTTTTCGCGCGCGAAGGTGGTTGCCGACCTGGGCGGCGGTGGTGGGTCGCTGATTCTTGCAGTGCTGGGGCTCAACCCGCATCTGCGAGGCATGCTGGTCGATCTTGAGGCCAGTGTGGAGGCAGCGAAGGTGCGCTTCGCGGAGGAAGATCTCCGATGCGAACTGATTGCCGCAGATCTGACGCAGTCGGTTCCAGGCGGCGCCGATGTCTACATGCTGAAACATGTGCTGCATGGACGCCGGGACGCGGATGCGATCACGATTCTAAAGAATTGCCGCGCGGTCATTCCGCAGGACGGCCGTTTGCTGATCATTGAATTCATCCTTCCTCCGCTGGTCTCGCATGCAGATCCACAACTGGAAGGCCACCTGATGAGCGACCTGAACATGCTGGCTGTGACCGGTGGCAGAGAGCGCAGCGAGCGCGAATGGAGAACGCTGCTTGAGGCGGCGGGGTTCATTCTGACCGGGGTCTACCCGGTTGGAGGAGACCATCGGCTGGTTCGGAACGTTGGGATCGTCGAAGCGAAGCCGGCTTAGCCCACTGTCTTTTGCTGCTTCGCGCGGCTTACTCGTAGCGGAGAGCAGTGGTTGGTTCGACGTGGGCCGCGCGCAAGGCGGGAACCAGGACGGCGACGGCCGCGGTGGCGAGCAGCACCACAGAAACAGTCACGAAGGTGAGCAGATCGGTTCCGCTGGTGCCGTAGAGGACGCTGGCGGTGAACCGTCCCAGGGCGAGAGCGATGGCGAGTCCGATGGCGAGCCCGATGGCGGTGAGGATGAGTCCCTGACGCAGGATCATTCTGAGGACGGTGGGACGTTTTGCGCCGAGCGCCATGCGGATGCCGATTTCGCGGGTACGGCGGCGCACCGAATAACTCATGACGCCGTAGAGACCGATGGCGGCGAGGGTGAGGCCGATGGCGCCGAAGATTCCGAGCAGGAGGGCGGAGATGCGGGGCAGAAGCAGGGATTTATCGACGTGCTCCTGCATGGTTTCTGCATTGAAGACGGCCATATTCGGATCGAGCGCGGCGATCTGCTGGCGGACGGAGGATTCCAGAGCGCGGGGATCCATCGAGGTCTTGACGAGGATGGTGGTTCCGAAAAAGCTGGTGGCCTTTTCCGGCGCGGCATTGAGAAATAGATACGCTGCGTCGGAGGGCTTTTCGCCGATGGTGCGCGATTTCGAGTTGCGGGCAACGCCGATGATCGTGTACGTGGCTTTATCCTGGCGAACGGTGCGGCCGATGGGGTTCTGGCCGGGAAACAGGTGAGCGGCCATGGTTTCGTTGATGATGGCGGCAGGCTGGCCGTCGAGCTGCGGGGTGAAGTCCCGGCCGCGCAGCAGGGGAATGCCCATGGTCTGGAAATATCCAGCGCCGACGGTGTTGACGAGGGCGATGACGTTCTGCGCGGGGCGGCCCTTTGCGGGGTCCACGTCGAACTTGTTCTCGGCGGCGCCGATGCTGAGCGGCACGATGCCGACAAAGCTGACGGAGCGGACTCCGGGGAGCGCCGACACCCGGTCGCGTAGCTGGGTGAGGAACTGCACGGTTTTGTCGCGGGAGTAGTTCTGGATTTTGGGGTCCACGGACATGATGAGGAGGTTGGCGGGCTTGAACCCGATGTCGATGGAGGAGGCATTGCCGAGGCTGCGGAGAAAGAGTCCGGCGGTGGTGAGGAGCACGAGGGAGAGCGAGACCTGGACCACCACCAGGGTATTGCGCATGCGCGAACGAGTGGCGCGTCCGAAGCCGGCGGGCCCATCTTTGAGGGAGCCGACGAGATCAGGGCGCGAAGCACGCAGAGCGGGCACGAGTCCAAACACGAGGGCGGTGATTACGGATAAGCCGAGGGTGAAGAGGGCGACGCGCCAATCAACGTTGAAGTCGAAGGCAATGGGGAAGGGCAAAGGGAGCTTGAAACTGGAGATGGCGCGGGCCGCCACGGCAGCGAGCAGAAATCCGATGCCGGCGCCGGCGAGCGCGAGGAGAAAGCTTTCGATGAGGAGCTGGCGCACGAGCTGACGACGCCCAGCGCCGATGGCGAGGCGAATGGCGATTTCCTTTTGCCGGCCGGTGGCGCGAGCGAGCAGGAGATTGGCAACATTGGCGCAGGCGACCAACAGCACCAGGCCGACGACGATCATGAGGACCGCCATGAGCGTGAATGCGGGAGTGATGGAGCCGCCAATGAGGCCGCCCGCGGCTTGCAGGGTGACCTTCTCGTGGGTCTTATCGTCCTTGTGCCAGGCGTCATCGAGGCGCTTCTTGACGACGTTGACGAGGACAAGAGCCTGGGCGCGGGTGACTCCTGGTTTGAGCCTCGCGTCGAGCATGAGCCATTGATTATCCCGTTTGTTGATGGCGCTGCCGTCCGCGGTCAGGTCGGGCATGATTTCTTCGGAGACAGCGAGGGGCACCCAAAACTCGGAGACGATGCCGCGATCGACGCCGTAAAAGCCTGGCGGGGCGACTCCCACCACGGTGTAGTGCTGCCCGTTGAGCGCGACGTCGCGGTTGAGAATGTTGGGGTCCGCGCCAAAGCGCCGCCGCCACAGGCCGCTGCTGAGCACGACGACGTGGCCGCGAGCGGCGGCGTCATCGTCAGGAAGAATGGAGCGGCCGAGCGCCATGGGCACATCGAGTGTGGGGAAGAAGTTGCCGCTGACGGACTGGCCCCAGACGCGCTCGGGTGCTCCCTTGCCGCCGATGCTGGCGGGAATGAGGGGAAAGTGCGCGGCTACGCCGCCTTCGAAGATGGCGCTGGTCTGGTCGCGATAGTCGAGGTAGTCGGGATACGAGAAGGATTCGCCTTCCGAGAACATGACCATGCGGCCTGGATCCCGGACGGGCAGGACTCCCCACAGCAGCCCATTGGCCACGCTGAAGACGGTGGCATTGGCCGCAAAGGCCAGGGCGATGGAGAGGATCACGACGAAGGAAAAGCCGGGAGCCCGGAACAGAGTTCGAATGGTGTAGCGAATATCCTGAACCAGGTTCTCCATGAGCGGCAGCCTCGGGTAGAAGAGATGTTGTCGAGGAGACTACGCAGGGGATGCGGGGAAAGTTCGCCGGTGGGTCCCGGTTGGACGGTGCGCTCGGGAAATCCAGTTGTCTGCTCAGTCCAGCCCGACTCGGTGGATCAGATCCTGGAATCGGGGATCGCTGCGGAGAAAATCATAGGCGGGCTCAACCTTGAGCGCCGTCATGGTGTTGGACCGCTGCGCGTAGGCCTGGTTGAGCCACAGGAGGGTGTGGTCCTTGTCGCGGCTTCCCGCATATGCCCAGGCCATGGCGGCGGGATTCATGGGTTGCTGCTGGTTCAATTGCTCCAGTTCATCGAGCGCGTGCTTTGCTTCCGCGGCCTGGCCGGAGCGGCCGAAAGTGTACGCCAGCGAAGACCAGTACACGGACATACCAAAAAGCGTCCTGCATTTTTCTATATCGGCCAGAGCCTCGGGGAACTGACCCTTTTCTACATACACTTCCCTCACCGCGTGGGCGCGTCCGAAGGTCGGGTCCATCTCCAGCACCACATTCAGCTTCGCTTCGGCGCGGTCGTACTGGCGCGAGTAGTAAAAGATCATCCCGTTGTCCGCGGCAATGATCAGCGACAACGGATCGAGTTCGCGGGCCCGCTCGCTGGCGCGAGAAGCCTCATCGAAGCGTCCTAGCCAGGTGAGATATTCCGCGTACCACTGGTAAGCCGTGGCGTAGTTAGGATTCAACTCGATGGCCCGGCGGTATTCTTTCTCGGCTGCGGGCCAGTCCCAGTCGTAGTTTTCGGTAATTAAAGCCAGAGAAGTCTGTGCTTCGGCGAGTCCTTCATTCAGTTGCAGCGCTTTGGTCGCCGCCGCCCGAGCCTTTTGCATCAGCTCAGCCGGCGGGACGCCACTGAAGGCCGCCATCAGCACGTAGCAATCGGCCAAACCTGCGTAGGCCTGGGCATAGCCGGGATCCTTTGCGATGGCCTGCTGAAAATAACCGATTGCCTGTTGAAAGCCAGCCCCGGTCCTCTTATTCCAGAAGTAGCGGCCTCGCAAATACAGGTCGTAAGCCTCATACGAGGTGAACGATCGCCGCGGCGGCTCCGCGGCCAGGGCGAACTTGTCTCGACCGAGAGCGAGCTGAATTTCGCCGGCAATTTGCTGCGCGATCTCGCTCTGCAGCGCCAGCGTGCTCTTCAATTCGCGATCGTAGCGCCGCGACCAGAGGTGGCTCTGGTCTTTCATCTGGATGAGCTGGGCAGTGATCCGCACCTTGTCCGCATCGCGCCGGACGCTGCCCTCCAGAACGTACTGCACGCCCAGTTCCCGGCCGATCTGCTCCAGCGACGGCTTGCCGCTCTTGTAGTGCATGACTGAGGTGCGCGCAATCACGCCGAGGTGCTGGGGATCGAGTTCCCCCAGCTGCGCGATCATCTCTTCGGTCATGCCGTCGCTGAAATACTCCTGGCCCGGATCCCCGGTTAAGTTCTCGAAGGGGAGAACCGCCAGCATCACCCGTTCGGGCGGGGGCTGCGGCCGAGCTTGTGGTTGCCGATGCCACACCAACGCGGCGATCAGGGCGATCAACACGAGGCCGGGCGCCAGCAGCCACAGCCAGCGAAGCCTTCCCGCTGCCGGCCGTCCCGCAGCAGCGGCCGCGCGTTGTTCCGGATGCGCCGGCAATTCGTCTGCAGGGATCGCACCTGGCGTTGGTTCGCCAACTCTGACCTGGCGAACTTCCGCGACCAGGCGATACCCCTTGCCCGGGATGGTGATGATGGTGCCGCTTTCCTGCGCGGTTTCCCCCAGGGCTTTCCGCAGCAGGAAGATGTTCTGCGTGAGGTTCGATTCCTCTACATATGAGTCAGGCCAGACCGACCGCATCAGCTCATCTTTGGAGACGGTCTCGCCGCTGCGGGCGAGCATGACCAACAGGATTTCAGCCGCCTTTGCAGGCAGTGGAACGACGCTGCCGTGGCGCGAGAGCTGCAGCTTCTGCGGGTCCACCTGCCAGGGGCCGAACTCATACAACCTGTTGAAACCATGAGCCATGTGGCTCTCTTGTGAAGAATTGAGAAATTTTGAGCGGGTGCCTGAGGACGTTTTAGCACCCTGGACGGCAATGTACCAGCGTTGATGAGATCGCGGGGAAGCGAACCGTAGGATAGCACGCTTCCGGCGCCCCAGAGCCGGATTCCAGGCACCATAGTTGCCGCGAACCCCGATCCGTTTTCCCCCGGATGGAACCGAGCCTGCAGGAGGATTTCCGATGAAGGACTGCCTTGCCGTTTTGTTGCTGACCGTCGCCGGCCGGAAATCCGGCGATGACTCCGGCGCTGGCTCCCGAGCGAACGCCCAACCGCCAGCGCATTCCCGGGGAGCAGCCGCCGCGATCCCAGGGATCACGCCTGGGCGCATTGAGCTGCGTACGGTCTATCCCATCTCCCTGTTTGTATCGGGCACGGAAAGCACAATCCCGGCGGGTGGATAGCCGGACACCTCGCCCTCCGGAGCGAGTGCAGGGGGGGATTCCCGGCGGAAGGGCGGAACCTGATTTCGATCTCTATGGCATAGCTACCAAATCCTTCTGGAGAGAAGAAACATGATGAAGAACCTTTGCAGGCTGTTGATTTTGATTTTCTGCGCGGGGCTGACTGCCTTGGGGCAGGCAGTGCCATCGCAAGTCGCCAACGTACAGCTGGGCAGTGCTCTCGGCAATCGCGGGGGATCGGGCATTCAGGTGAATTATGCCGTCACCGGAGCGGTGAATCATGGCTTCAATGGATACGTCCAGTTCAACCTGGGGGTCTTTCCCACGCTGACGCCGGCGCAGATTCAGAAAGCCACGCTGGTTCTTTATCTGGAAAGCGGCGGGACTCCCGGGACGGTTGCGCTGTGTGAGGCGGCGACGGCGTGGTCAGCCACGACCATCACCGGAACGCATGTGCCCTCCTGCATAGCGGGCACCACCAGCAACATCGCGCTGACCACGGCACAACTGGCCAATGGCGCGTTCATTTCCGTCGACGTTACGGCGATCACGCAGAGTTGGTACAGCGGCGTCGCCAACAATGGGTTGATACTGAGCGGCGCAACGCTGGGGACCAATGTGCAGTTCGATACGGTGTCCAACGTGCTTGGTTACGCGGTGGGCGATGCGCCGGTGCTGGACCTGGTGCTGCAGAGCCAGGGGCCGCAGGGGATTCAGGGTGTGCAAGGGCCAGTCGGACCGATCGGGCCGATGGGGCCCATAGGGCCGTTGGGTCCGCAGGGACCGGTTGGACCGGCTGGACCGCTGGGGCCGGTTGGACCGGTTGGACCGGTTGGACCGCTTGGGCCGGTGGGACCGATGGGGCCGATCGGTGCAGTGGGAGCCACCGGCGCAACCGGACCTGCTGGGGCAAGCTCCATTTATTACAACCAGGTCAACTCCATTGGGGGCGACCCAACGGTCGACGTTGAGGTCGATGGTCTTTACTACCTGCCGCCGGGAACCTACATGATCTGGTCACCCACCGAGGTCACCGGAGACAACGACCAGTCCGCCGGATGCTATTGGTGGATCAATGAAGCCGGCCCCGGCAGCTTCGATGCTGACACTACCTTCCTGTATCCCTTTGGAGGAGCGACGGCAAGCTTCAGCGCCGGCAATTCCAGCACTGGATGGATGAATATGATGGGGGTTGTGACGCTGCCCCTCCCCGGCTACAACAAAGTCGTTACCCATTGCGGCTTCATCACCGGGTCAGGGTTGCATTTCATCGGCCAAATGTATGCCTTGCCGATCGCAAACCCGGTCGCGGACTAGCAGGCCGTTGGCTGCTTGAGGGCATGCGGGAAATCCGCGTGCCCCTTCGTCGTCCTGGATTCAGCAACGCTGGAAACAGCTGGCCAGAACGCGCTGCGGGGCGCGGGCAGGCAGGCGTTGGCGAAAGAGAAACGCCGGAGCTTTGGGGCTCCGGCGTTTTCTTGCTGCTGCGTGATTTGAGTGCCGCGTTAGACCAGCGCGGGGACGTTGACCTTGTCGTGCCAGGAGTGCGCGGCCTTGAGGGCTTTGTTGACGTTCTCGATGTTCTCGACGCCGGTGGTGTTGAGCCATGCCTCGAAGGCTTTCGCGCCCTGTTTGGCGTAGATGGCGATGCCGTCTTTCCAGGTGGCGCGGCCGCAGAGGACGCCGTTGTAGCTGACGCCGGATTCGTTGGCGAGCTCGAGGGTCTCGATGAAGACCGGGTTGGAGACGCCGGCGGAGAGAAAGATGAAAGGCTTGTGCGTGGAGGAGGCGGCGAGACGGAAATGCTCGAGAGCTTCCTTGCGGGTGTAGGCCTGCTCGCCCTTGAAGGCGTGGGTGCCGGCGACGAACTCCATCTGGATCGGCACTTCGACTTTGAGCACGTCGACCAGGTAGCGCTCTTTGCCGAACTCTTCCATGGAGCCGGTGACGATGTCGGGCTTGCGCTTGGCGTAGGCGACGCTCTTCTCGTCTTCGCCGTGGACGGCGTAACCAACGAGCTCGAGGAAGAAGGGGATGTCGTGGGCGCGGCACTCGTCGCCAATGCGCTCGGTCCAGGCATGCTTGTGATCGTTGACGGCGGACTTTTCGTAGGGCGTGTAGTAGAGGAGGATCTTGATGCAGTCGGCGCCGGCTTCTTTGAGACGGCGGACGCTCCACAGGTCGAGCAGGTCGGGCAGGCGGCCGGGCAGGGCGGCGTCGTAGCCGGTTTTTTCATAGGCGAGCAGCAGGCCCTTGCCGTTGCGGTGCTTCGAGGCGGGCAGGCCGAACTCGGGATCGAGCAGGATGGCGGAGGCGTGTTTGGTGAGGACTTCGGTGACCAGGGTTTTGAATTCTTCGAGGGCGGAATCGGGGACATCGGCCACTCCCTTTTCCTTCGCCAGCGACTTCTTGAGCGATCCGCGCTGGTCCATGGCGGCGGCGGCGATCACGCCGCGCTTGTCCGATACGGCTTTCAGTCCGGCCAGTTTTCCGGGGGTCATATTCATTGACATTCGATTCTCTCCTGCGCTCGAAATATAGCGTCTGCCTCTCAAGTTTACTCGGGTGGGGCGGGGGATGGGCAGGTGGCTAAAGTAACGTGTGTGTGAAAAAGCGGGGAGCCGGGGAGCTGGGAGCCTGGAGCCCGGAGCTGGTAGCTCTTTCAGAGTGACGGGGCGAGGGCGACGTCGCGCAGCGGGGCCGGTTCGTCCGACGAGCGCACGCCGAAGACCCACCCGAGCGCTCCAAGGGCGGCAAACCCAGCCGCAACGGTAAGCGCCGCGCTGAAGTGGCCGGTTCGCTCGACAAGGAAGCCAGTGAGCACCGGCGCCACGATCCCCGCGAAGTTGGCGACGCAGTTCTGCATGCCGACCCAGCGGCCGGCCAGCAGCGGTCCGGCGAGGGTCTGCGGCACCGCATACACGCCCGAACAGGCGGTTCCACAGCCAACCGCCGCCCCGACGAGGAAAGGGAGCCAGGTTTTTGGCCCTGCCACCGCGCAGCCCAGCAGCGAGACCACGGCAATCAGGAGACCGACGACCATGGGCCATTTCCGTGCCGAGCAGGGGCTGGCGCCGCGGCGGATCCACAGGTCCGCGATGCGGCCGGTCACGATGGCCGCGGTCGAATCGATGGCGTAAATCATGCCCGCGGTCCACGCCATCGATGTGGTGGACAGATGCCGCTCGTGCACCAGATAGAACGGCAGCCAGCTCATCAGCAGGTAGAGCAGGTAATTCTCTCCGAGGTGGCCGATGGACGCACCCCAGAACGGCCGCAGCCGCAGAATGCTTGCGAAGCTCGGCAGCTCATAGGCCGGCGGTTGCGGCTCGTGGACCGCTGGCCGCGGCTTCCACCGCTGCCATGCCGGCAACCACAGCAGGCCCAGCAGGCCGATGGCGAGGAAGGTCCTGCGCCAGCCGAAGTGCGCCATCAGCAGGCCGCCGCCAAAGGCGCCCACCGCCGTGCCCCATCGGATGGCCGCCACCAGCAGGCCGTTCGCGAGACCGCGATCTTTTTCCTCGAGGTTCTCGCTGAAGATTTTCGAGCTGGCGGGGAAGATGACGGCTTCACCCACGCCGAGGAGCAGACGCATCGCGAACAGGGCCGCGAAGCCGCGCGCCAGTCCCGTGAAGATGGTCGCGCCGGACCACGCGAGGAACCCGGCCGCGAGCAGCGAGCTGGCACTGAACCGGTCCACCAGCCAGCCCATCGGTACCTGCAGCAACACGTAGGTCCAGAAGAAGGCTGAGAGCAGAATGCCAAGCTGCGAGGTGGACATGCCCCATTCCTTGCTGAGGAGGGGGGCAGCCAGCGCCAGATTCCCGCGATCGATGTAATTGATCAGCACTGCGATGACCAGCAGGGTGATCATGGGACCTGCGCTCTTGCCTGGGCCACGCATCGCGGGAAGCGGCCTCCTCTCTGGGAAGGGCACGACCAATGTACAGGGTCCAGGAAGCGGATGGCGGTATGGAGGGGTGAAAGCGGACCGCCGGGTCAGGCGTCCTGAAGCCACGCGCCGTCTCTCTGTTGCTTTCCCAAAGAAGCCGTGGGATACTTCTGTGGGAAACCAAAAGGAGACTGTTCAGGATGGAAACGGCATGGTCGCGTCATTGACACCGGCAAAAAGCGGCCCCTATGATGGCGGCTGCAACCTTCCGGCATTTCTTCCTCGAATCCCCGGAAAAACACAACTGCAACCCTATTGGAGGGCGCCCGCTGTGCGAGTCTCGATGCGAGTTTTGTCCGTGGCAGCAGCCATGGCTCTGATCCCAGGATCGATGCTGTGGGCGCAGGCCCCGGCCCCGGCGCCAGCCCCGGCGCAGGCGCAGGCCGCGCCCCTGCCCCCCGAAGCGACCGCGAATCCGGTGGTGTGGAGCGCGAAGTATCTCTACCAGCGCGATGTGAAAAACATGATTGCCGCCGCCGACGAAATGCCCGAAGACAAGTACAGCTACCATCCCACCCCCGATCAATGGACCTTCGGGAAGGTGGTTTCTCACGTCGCGCAGTCGAATGGCGCGTTGTGCGCGGCGCTGTCAGGCACAACCGCGCCGGCGTCGCTCCAGGTGAGCGAGACGGCTTCGAAGGCCGATCTGGGGAAGGCGCTCCAGGCTTCCTTCGACTTCTGCGGTCCGGTGCTCGACGGCCTCACCGACGCGAAGTTGGCCGATACGGTGACCGTGTTCCACCGCACGATGCCGCGGGCCATGGTGCTGGTGCTGCTGCCGGTCGATCTGGCCGACCACTACTCCCAGATGGCCGCCTACCTGCGGCTGAACGCATTGACCCCGCCGTCAGCGCAGCCCCGGAAGTAGCTGGTAGCGCGTATTTGCGTTCGGAGCAGGCGCCGGTTCGTGATCAGGACGACTGTCGATCCTTACGGGTTGTCTTTTCCGTGATGGCTGCGTCGAGCCGCTTTCCGATCTCCTCAAATGCTGGTGTGGGACCCTTCCACCGTAGCTGCTCGACGTCGTCGAACAAGGCGATCTCTGTGCGCAGCGTGGCGAGCCGGCGAAAGAGGAGCGCATCCTCCCACTGCCGCACGAGGGTCGCCGCAAGGTTGTCGGCATGGGCCGCTTTGACCTGCCAGGTCCGGCTGTCGTGAGGAATGGATTCGAGGTGGCCGAATTTGGCCAGGACCGCCGCGGTCGATTTTGCGCCCCATCCCGGCAGCCCAGGAAAGCCGTCTGCCGCATCACCCACCAGGCCGAGGTAGTCAGGAATGGATTCGGGTCGAACGCCAAATTTCTGCATCACCCCGTTCTCGTCACTGATCGCGCCGGTTCGGCGATTGAGCTGGACGACACGCGTCCCCCGGACGCACTGGGCGAGATCCTTGTCCGGCGTGCAGATGATGACGCGCTCCACCTGCGGATTTTGCGCTGCGGCGGATGCGGCAGATGCCAGAGCATCGTCCGCCTCAAATTCCACCATCGGCCAAACTGCGAATCCGGCGGCGGAGAGGACCTGCTCGAGGAGAGGAAACTGAGCCAGAAGATCGGGGTCGATGCCTTCGCTGGTTTTGTACCCCGCCCACAGGGAATTGCGAAAGGATTCGATGACATGATCCGTCGCCACCCCGATGTGGGTGGCGCCTCCTCTCAGCATGCCCAGCAGGGAGGCGAGCACGCCCCGCACCGCACCCACCTCTTGCCCTTCCGCGTCGCGGGAATGCGGCAACGCGTAATAGTGGCGAAAGAGCTCGTAGGTGCCGTCGATCAGGTGGATTTCCACGATTCGTGAATCAGGCTGCGGAGGCGATGGCGGCGCGCTGTAAATCGTGGAGCTGGCGGATGCCCTCTTCGGCGTACTCCATCATTTCGAAAAGGCGCGTGCGCGGGAAGGGGTTGCGCTCAGCGGTGGCCTGGACTTCGACGAAGTTGCCATCTTCGGTCATGACGAGATTCATGTCGACTTCGGCCTGGGAATCTTCTTCGTAGGCGAGGTCGAGCAGCACGATTCCTTCGACGATGCCGACGCTGGCGGCCGCGACCAGCTGTTTGAGCGGCGAGGCCTTGAGGGCCTGAGTCGCGACCATGCGATTGAAGGCAATGGCCAGCGCGGCGCAGGCTCCGGTGATGGCGGCGGTGCGCGTGCCGCCGTCGGCCTGCAGGACATCGCAGTCGAGGATGACAGTGCGCTCGCCAAGGGCTTTCATGTCGACGACGGCGCGGAGGGAGCGGCCGATGAGGCGCTGAATCTCGTGGGTGCGGCCGCCGATTTTGCCGCGCTCGGCTTCGCGGGGCGTGCGGGTGAGGGTGGCGCGGGGCAGCATGCCGTATTCGGCGGTGACCCAGCCGCGGCCGCTGTTGCGCATCCATGCGGGAACGCCTTGCTCGACGGAGACGTTGCAGAGGACACGCGTGTGGCCGACTTCGATGAGGACCGATCCCTCGGGGACCTGCACGTAGCCGGGAGTGAGACGGACGGGACGCATCGCGGCGGGAGCGCGGCCCTGACTGCGGAAAAACGAATCTGGCATCGGGTCAATTGTACGGTTTTCAAACGGGAAAACTCGCGGGGGCGGTTCTGAAACGGAAAAGCGCGGGGAAGAAGCTGAAAGGAGAGAGGTTGGGTGGGTTGGCGAGGGGACGCGCGTTTCGATATGGGAATTTTCTGGGCGTGTCCTTTTTTGGGCGGCGGGTGGGTTTCGGGAGGAAGCTTCTCGTTTTCATGAGGTTGCCGGGTTGGGTTTGTTTTGGAGCTTGGCGTGCCCTTATGGGGACAGTCGTGAACCAGCGACCGGGAGCCGCGACGACCTCCAGAGCGCCGCGGCCTCCCACTTTCAGAAGGAGGCCATCCATGGAACCGTCCGCCCAACCGTCGCCCACCGCAACACCGGTCCCGCCCGCAACGCTGCCGCGCCTTCCGCTTCCGCGCCTGGGGAATACGCCCACGCTGCGCGAACAGGGCGGCGATGCTTTGGCTTTAGCGGGAATTGCTCATGACGCGCGCAACCTGGTAACCGCGCTGGGATTGTGCGCGGAGATGATCGGCGAGCCGGGGGTTCTGGCTCCGCATCACGGCCACTTCGCCACGGAGATCCGATCGATCACGACGGCCTCAGCGAGCCTGGTGGAGCGCATTTCGGGGCTTGCCCGCACGGCGGCGCAGGCGAACCCTGGGCAAGGGACGGCTGTGCGAGCCAAAGAGACGCCTGTTCCGGAAACTCCGGTCACCGATCTTTCCGAGGCGGTGCGCCAGATGGGCAGCCTGCTGTCGGCGGTGGCAGGACCGGTGACGGAACTGCAGATCGCGTGTCTGCCCTGCCGCGGCCAGCTGCGGCTCTCCGAAGAGAGCTTGTCGAGGATTCTGGTGAACCTGGTGCGCAACGCGGCCGACGCCCGGCCCACGGGCGGGCGCATACGCATCACGACACAACGCGGAGGTGGGGAAAGTTTTCTCTGGACACTGGAGGGCGAGACACCCGGGGAACAGTCGGCGCAGTATCTGTGGGACGATTCGCCGCACCCATCTGCCGCTCTGCCGCACACGGTGCTGCTCACAGTCGAAGACGACGGGCCCGGCATTCCGACGGAATTCCTGGAGCGCGTGTTCGAAACCGGGTTTACGACCCGGCAGGGAGGGCGGTCGTGGCCGGAGCCGCAACACCATGGGCTGGGATTGAGCATTGTGCGGCAACTGGTTGACGCGGCGGGCGGTACGGTGCGCGCCGTGGTTCCACCGTCGGGTGGCGGACGTTTTGAGATCGAGCTGCCACTTACTAACGTTACCCCAAACTTACTTTCGGTACTCCCTGTGCATGGAGAGAATGAGGGCCAATGATGCGACGATGGACATCAGGATCAACCAATCATTCACCGGGACACGTGATGCCTCCCTCGTTTCGATCGGAATCGGCCCCACTCCATGTGCTTGTCGCGGACGACGATGCGGCGATTCGCCGCGCGTGCTGCGAGATTGCGGCAAACGAAGGGATGGTCGCCCATGAGGCGGAGCTTTCCAGCCGGGCGCGCTCGCTGCTGCTGGCCAAAGGCGTCGACATCGTGCTGGTGGATGAGACCATCGCCAACGGCGCGGGATTCGAGGTGCTGGATGAGCTGCGGCAGATGCGCCCCGATGTCGCCGTGGTGTGGATGACGTCGGCGTCGACGGTGCAGCTGGCGCTGGAGGCGCTGCGGTTCGGGGCCAGCGATTATCTGATCAAGCCTTTTTCCGGCGAGGAGCTGAGCACGGTGCTGCGGCGCCTGGCGGAGCGGCGCACGCTGGATTCGGCCAGCCGGGGATTACGCGAGCGGCTGCGCTCGGGCCACGGTATGAGCAACATTCTGGGCGAGAGCCCGGAGATGGAAAAGCTGTACCGGATTTTGGCGCGGGTGGCGCAGACCGTGCATCCGGTGCTGATCCTGGGCGAGAGCGGGACGGGCAAGGAACTGGTGGCGCGGGCGATCCACGCGAATGGTCCAGGAGCCGGCAAGCCGTTCGTTCCGGTGGACTGCGGTTCGCTGGCACCGACACTGATCGAGAGCGAGCTGTTCGGGCATGTGAAAGGCGCTTTCACCGGGGCGCATCGCCCCAACGACGGCCTGATGGTGGCGGCCGGCAGCGGCACGGTATTTCTGGACGAGATCGCCGAGCTGCCGCTTGACCTGCAGGCCAAGCTGCTGCGGGCGCTGCAGGAAAAGGAGGTGCGGCCGCTGGGCGGCAACCACGCGGTGCCGATTCGCGCGCGCATTCTGGCCGCGACGCACCAGGATTTGCCCGCGATGGTGGAGCAGAGCCGGTTCCGCCGCGACCTCTACTACCGGCTGAATGTGGTGAAGCTCACACTGCCGCCGCTGCGCGAGCGCAGGGAAGATATACCGCTGCTGGCGGCCCACTTTCTGGAGCGGAACAGCCTGGAGATGCGCCGGCCGTTTCGGCTCAGCGCGGAGACGCTGGCGTTCCTGGTGGAGTACCCGTGGCCGGGGAATGTCCGCGAGCTGTCGAATGCCATTGACCGCGCCTGCAATCTTTCCTCGGGAGAGGTGATCGAGATGGGGGAGATGAGCACCAGCATCCGCGACGCGTGGATGCAGTCCACGGTGAGCCGCCGCGAGCCGGCCCAGGAAAGCATGGGCGAACCGGCCGTGGTGACGCTGGCCGAGCTGGAGAAGCAGGCCATCCTGACCACACTGGAACAGGTGAAGGGCGACAAGCTGCTGGCCGCGCGGCTGCTCAACATCGGGAAGACTACGCTGTACCGCAAGCTGAAGGAATACGGAGCGACACCATGAGCGCGCAGGTGAACGGCAACGGGAACCCAGCATCGCCCGCGCAGCCGGCGGTCCTCATCGTTACCGCGATTGAGGAAATCGAAACAACGGCCGCAGCTTTGGCCACCCAGCTGAAGGTGACGGTGGAAATCGCCGCGAGCCGGGCCGCCGCGGTGCGCCTGCTCACTCGCCGGGGCTACTCCATTGTGGTTCTGGACCAGACCCTGGCCGAGACCGATGCGGAGGGCGCCGATCTGATCTGGAAAAGCGCGGGTGTAGCGATTCCTCTGCAGATGAATTTCGCTTTGGCGGGAAGCGCGCGCCTGGAACGAGAGATCCGGGCCGCGCTGGCCCGCCGTGAACGCGAGCACATACTGGCCGTGGCCGCTGCAAGGGCTGCGGTAGACGCCGAGCTGAAGAACGCCATTACGGGAATTCTGCTGGAATCGCGGCTTGCGCTCGGGGAGGAGAATCTGCCTCCGCGGGTCGAAAACCGATTGAAGACACTAGCGCTTATGGCGGACCGGGTGCGCGAGCGCCTGGTACTACCGGTCTCGCACGATACCACCAGCGGGTCATTGCTGGCTGCTCCGAAGTGACCTACGCTGATTACTAATTCGTCACGAAGGTTTCAGGGGCAAGGCGGCTGCATAGATTTGCCCGGATCCCATCGGCCTCCCCCATCGAAGGGGGCATGAATCGCAACGGCTCGTGTTGTTCGTTGGTTGTGCGTTGAACGAGCATTTCAGATATTCCAGGAGTCTCCCCCATGCACCGTTTTTTACTGGCTGTACTTGTTCTGCCTCTGGTCACGCCTGCGGGGTTCGCCCAGCAGAGCAGTTCTTCTCTCGTTGCACCGGAGTTTCTGTACTCCGGCGGTTCTGCGTTTCCAGCAGCGATCAGCGCTTCCACCATGCCGCCGTCTGCGACTCGCGGAGCGTTTTCCAGCGTCGGTATCGGCGTAAAAGCCGGTCTGCTGGGCGCCGGCGTTGAAGTGGCCACGCCCCTCTCCTATCATGTCAACCTCCGCGGCGGAGGCAACTTCCTCAGCTACACCGACACGCTGACGAGCGACGGCATCAGCTACAACGCGTCGCTGCGCTTCCGCTCCGCTGAAGCCAGTGTCGACTGGTTCCCGTGGGCGAAGGGATTCCACATCAGCCCCGGGGCGCTGTTGTACAACGGCAACCAGATCACGGGCGGGGCCAGCGTGCCAGGTGGAAAGACGTTCACCCTGAACGGCACGACCTACACGAGCAGCGCGACCGACCCGGTGACGGGCGCGGGCAGCGTGACGATGAATAAGACGGCGCCGAAGCTGACCGTGGGCTGGGGCAACCTGGTTCCGCGGAGCGGGCGCCACTTCAGCGTTCCGGTGGAAATTGGCGCTGCTTACATCGGCGATCCCAAGGTTGCGGTGAACCTGGCCGGAACCGCGTGTTACACGTACGAGGGCACGCCGTATTGCAGCGACGTGGCCACGAATTCGATGATTCAGACCAACCTCGCCGCCCAGGTACAGAAGCTGAATAAGGATGCTGAGGATGCGCGGTTCTTCCCTATCCTCTCACTGGGGTTCGCGTACCGTTTCTGAGGGACGCGCAGGGGCGCGACGGAGGAATCCCTGCGCCCCTGAACCAACTTGTCTCCAGCCGATCGGCTGCCCCGGGGCCGTGAGTTGCTGGAGTTGCCGCGGGTCGTACTGCTTCACGCTGTCTGGCAAGGGACGTCCGGACCAGGGCTAGCTTTTCGCGTGCGATTTGCTCTACTTCAGCCGGGCCATGATTTCTTCGAGGACCTGCTTCGAGGGCCGCGTGCGTTGCTGGGGCAGAGTCGCCAACGGCTCGTCGACCAGATTCAGCAGGTCGGTGAAGGCCGGCTTCTGGGTATCGATATAGAAGACCCCGGTGAGCACTTCGCCCTTTTCGTGGGATTCCATGAGTGTTTTTACGGCGAGGGCGCGGTCGGTTGGGTTGTAATCCTCGTGCAGCTTGCGCAGGCGCAGCAGAGAGCCATCGTGCATGGTGACGTCAAAGCTGGTGCCCGCCTCATACTCGACATCGATTTCCTCGAAGGCCGGCACGAAGCCGACTTCGCTGACCGGCTCCTCGTGATCCTGCATGTATTTGTAACTGCGGGTGGAACCTTCGTGGTCGTTGAAGGTGACGCAGGGCGAGATGACGTCGAGCATGACGGTGCCCTTGTGGGCGATGGCCGCTTTCAGCATGGTGAGCAGCTGCCGCTTGTCACCGGAGAAGGAGCGGCCGACGAAGGTCGCGCCGAGTTGGATGGCGAGCGAGCAGGTATCGATCGCGGGAAGGTCGTTGACGACGCCGGTTTTGAGCTTCGAGCCGATGTCGGCGGTTGCGGAAAACTGCCCCTTGGTAAGGCCGTAGACGCCGTTGTCCTCGATGATGTAGATCATGGGGAGATTGCGGCGCATGAGGTGGACGAACTGGCCGATGCCGATGGAGGCCGAGTCGCCATCACCGGAGACGCCGATGCCCAGCATGGTCTTGTTGGCGATAAGGGCGCCGGTGGCCACCGAAGGCATGCGGCCGTGGACGCTGTTGAAGCTGTGCGAGCGCGACATGAAGTAAGCGGGGCTCTTGGAGGAGCAGCCGATGCCGGAGAGCTTCATGACCCGCTCCGGCTGCACACCCATTTCGTACATAGCGTCGATGATGCGCTCAGAAATGGCGTTGTGGCCGCAACCGGCGCACAGGGTGGTCTTGCTGCCGCGGTATTCGAGGACCGGCAGGCCGATGCGGTTAACCTTGGGGCCGGGATTTGTAACCGTCGCTGCCATTTATCAAATTCCTTCCTGTAATACGATTTCGTCGGTGACGGAGCGCGCGTCGATAGGCAGGCCGTTGAAGTGGCGCACGCTGCGCAGCTTCGGGGTCTCGCCGGCGGGTAAGTCGAGTTTGAGCAGACTCAGCATCTGCGCGTCACGATTTTGCTCGACAACGTAAATGCGCTCGTGGGAGGCGACGAAGTCGCGAACCTCGCGGCTGAAAGGCCAGGCGCGCAAGCGGAGATAGTCCGCTTCGACGCCGTATTCCTTCTTGAGCTGATCGCGGCTCTCGGTGACGGCGAAGTCCGAGGTGCCGAAGGCGATGATGCCGACCTTCGATTTGCCGGTCTGGACGACGAGGGGCGCGGGAACCAGGGTGCGCGCGGTCTCGAACTTGCGCGCCAGCCGTTCCATGAGGTTTTGGTAGTCCTCGGGGCGCTCGGAGTAGAGAGCCTTCTCGTTGTGGCCGCTGCCGCGGGTGAAGTAGGCGGCCTGCGGATGGTCGGTGCCGGGCAGCGTGCGATACGGGATGGCGTCGCCGTCGCGGTCCTGATAGCGGCCCCAGCCACCGCTCTTCTTCATCTCCTCGATCTGTTCGGCGCTAAGGATTTTGCCGCGATTGAGCGGCTTGTCGGGGTATTCGAAGGGATCGGACATCCAGTTGTTCATGCCGAGGTCGAGATCGGAGAGCACGAAGACCGGGGTTTGCAGCTGCTCGGCCAGATCGAAGGCCGCGCCGGCAAATTCGAAGCACTCCTTTACACTGCCGGGCAGCAGCATCACGTGTTTGGTATCGCCGTGGGAGAGAAACGCGATGAAGAGCAGGTCTGCCTGGGCGGTGCGCGTGGGCAGGCCGGTGGAGGGGCCGACGCGCTGAATATCGAAGATGACGCCGGGCAGCTCGGCAAAGTAGCCGAGGCCGGTGAATTCGGCCATCAGCGAGATGCCGGGACCGGAGGTCGAGGTCATGGCGCGCGCGCCGGCCCAACCCGCGCCGAGCACCATGCCGATCGCGGCTAGCTCGTCCTCGGCCTGTACGACGGCGAAGCTGGCTTTGCCGTCTTCCTCGACGCGGTACTTCTTCAGATAATCAATGAGCTGCTCGACGACCGATGAGGAGGGGGTGATGGGATACCAGGTCACCACCGTCACGCCGGCGAACATCGCGCCCAGGGCGCAGGCGGCGTTGCCGTCGATGATGATCTTGCCCTCGGTGGCGTGCATGCGCTCGAGGACGAAGGGATCCTGCTTGGTGAGCGACTGCGCCGCATAATTGAAGCCCGCTTCCACGGCGGCCCAGTTCAGGTCGGCGGCCTTTTGCTTCTTCGCGAACTGCTTGCGCAGCGAGTCTTCTACGGCCTTCATGTCGATGGAGAGCAGCTGCGCGGTGACGCCCACGTAGATCATGTTCTTGACCAGCTTGCGCAGCTTGGCCTCAGGGCAAACGGCGGCGGTGAGCTTGTCAAAGGGCACCGGATAACAGGTGACGTCGTCGCGGTACTGTTTGAGGTTGGCGGTTTCCTCGTAGATCGCCGCCGCACCGGGACGGAGGGACAGCATATCCTCGCGGGCGGTCTCGGCGTTCATGGCGATCAGAATGTCGATCTCTTTGCGGCGCGCGACGTAGCCGTATTTGCTGGCGCGGATGGTGAACCAGGTGGGCAGGCCCGCGATGTTGGAGGGGAAGAGATTCTTGCCACTGACCGGGACGCCCATGGCAAAGATGCTGCGCAGCAGAACGCTGTTGGCCGACTGCGAGCCGGAGCCGTTGACGGTGGCTATCTGAATGCTGAAGTCGTTGGTAACCGGCTTTGGAGAAGCCGCTGTTGCTGTTTCGCCTTGCGCGGACGGGGCGCCGGCGTTGGTGGTCGCCATGGGGGCGGTGTTCCCTTCAGATCAAAAGTGGAAAGATTGTTCGCTCTTTCTGCAGGTTTCATTATACCGGGGTGGGCGGCAGGGTTGCCCGGTCGGTCAACAGGCGAAAAGACTTTCGTGCCATGCGCGGAGCCGGCTTTACACCCGCATGACGGCCCGGGACGGCATCAGTTTTACCTTATGTGCGACGACCTCGAGGCGGCGGTGAAGGACCTCCAGGCGGAGGGCGTCGAGTTTACGCGGCCGGTGAACGAAGAGAAGTGGTACGGCTGACGGCGTTTCGGCTGCCTGACGACGAGGAGATGTACCTGTACCAGGCGAGGCATCCGTCACCGTTGGCGGGGGTTAGGCCCGGTTAGAAACGGTGCGGAGGGATAGGCGGGAGGCCGATGTTCAAGGACCGGCGAAGGGGGCCGATAGAGGAGGTGAAGGAATTTCGACAACCTTTTGGGGCGGAGCCGCGGGGCGATCCACGCGATCGGACCTGGGGCGACGGTGAGGCGGCGGAAAGG